>JAYSVL010000448.1:0-4033 GCA_043718595.1 Gemmatimonadaceae bacterium | reverse complement strand
TCTCCCACGCGTGGTCGAGGTAGACCAACATGATCACCGCCGTTTCGGCGGCAACACCCGCCAGTGCAAGAAACCCAATGGTGACCGCCACCGACCAGTTGTAGTCGAGCGCCCACAAGAACCACACGCCACCGACGAGTGTGAATGGAATCGAGAGCATGACGATCAATGTCTCGCTGACATTGCCGAAGTTGAAGTACAACAGGAGGAATACGAGCGCGAGCGTCACCGGCACGACCAGCTGCATCTTCGCTTTCGCGCGTTCCATGTACTCGTACTGTCCGCTCCAGGCGAGCGTGTAGCCTGGAGGGAGCGTCATCGCCTGCGCGACAACGCGCCTGGCTTCCTCGACGTAGCCACCGATGTCGCGATCCGCCACATCGACATAGACCCAGGCGGTCGGCTGCGCATCTTCGGTTCGTACGACCATCGGCCCCACCGTTGGCCGTATCGTCGCCACTTGCCCAAGTGGCACCTGTGCCGCGGCGCCCGCTGGCATGCCACCAGCATTGCTCGTCGCGTCGACGCTTCCAGACCCCATGGCGCCGCGCGGACTCCCGCTCGACATCGCGCTGGATCGTGCGCCTTGCGGCGCGGCATGCATGACGGGCACGAGTACCGCGGCAAGTCGCTCGGGGGTGTTACGGAGCTCCTGCGGATAGCGCACGCGAACGCCGTAGCGCTCACGTCCTTCGACGGTCTGCGTGATGGTCATGCCGCCGATGGCCGTGGCGATCACGGTCTGGATGTCATCGACGTTCAGGCCATGCCGTGCCGCCGCAGCTCGATCAATGTCGATATCCAGGTAGTAGCCGCTCACCGCGCGCTCCGCGAACGCGCTCCGCGTACCCGGTACCATCTTGAGGTGCCCTTCGAGTTCCTTTCCGAGTCGCTCCAGTTCACCGAGGTCTGGCCCATACAGCTTGACGCCAACAGGCGTCCGGATGCCAGTGGCAAGCATGTCGATCCGCCCCTTGATGGGCATGGTCCATGCATTCGTCACCCCTGGCATTCGCACCGCGGAATCCATCGCCACGACGAGCCGATCGTATGTCATGCCTGTTCGCCACGCAGACGTTGGCTTGAGCGAGATCGTCGTTTCCGTCATGTCGAGACCCGCTGGATCGGTAGCGGTGTTGGCGCGTCCGGCCTTGCCCCACACGCTGGCGACCTCCGGGAACGATCGCAGAATGGCATCTTGTTGCCGCAACAATTCACGCGCGCGCGCCACGCTGATCCCGGGCAACGTCGTGGGCATGAACAGGATCGTCCCCTCCTCAAGTGGCGGCATGAACTCGCTGCCGATTCGCTGGAACGGAATCCACGTGAGAATGAGCAGGGCGGCCGCGGCGCTGATCATCGCCCAGCGTCGCTCCATTACCCACACCAGTGCCGGCCGATACACTCGAATCATGGCACGGCTCAGCGGATTTCTCTGCTCGCGGTGAATTTTCCCGCGGATGAACAGCCCCATCAACACCGGCACCAGTGTGATGCTGAGCAGACTCGCGGCCGCCATGGCGAATGTCTTGGTCAGTGCCAACGGAGTGAACAGACGACCTTCCTGTCCTTCCAGTGTAAAGACCGGAATGAAGGAGACGGTGATGATCAGCAGCGAGTAAAAGAGCGATGGCCCTACTTCCGTCGCGGACGCGAGTACGATGTCCCATCGTTCCTGCGTGCTCAGCGTCGCGGTGTCGATCATCCTGGCGTCCGGTGGCGCGCGACGCTCGAGGTGCTTGTGGAGGTTCTCCACCATGACAATCGCCGCGTCAATCATTTCTCCAATAGCGATCGCGATACCGCCCAGCGACATGATGTCCGCGCCAATCCCGTAGGCGCGGAGACCAAGGAACGCGATGAGCACACTGATCGGCAGCGTCACCACCGCTACAAGCGCCGACCGGGCATGCAGCAGAAACACGACACAAATGAGCGCGACGATGATGGCTTCTTCCACCAACGTCTTTTGCACCGTGGAGACGGCATCCTCTATGAGCGTACTGCGGTCGTACACTGGCCGGACGACGACACCTGGCGGAAGGCCACTCCGCGCCTGCGCCAACGCCGCCTTCACACGCTGGATCGTGGCCAGCGCATTCTCGCCGAAACGCATTACGACAATGGCACCAACCGCATCACCTCGGCCATCAAGATCGGTGATACCGCGTCGAACGGCCGGACCGATAGTCACGCGACCCAGTTCTGCGACGCGCACGGGTGTGCCAGACGCGCTCACGCTCACGACGACGTTCTCGATGTCGCTGATGCCCCGGAGGTAGCCGAGCCCTCGCACCATGTACTCCCGCTCCGAGAGCTCCATCACCATGGCACCGACGTCGCTGTTGGCGCTTTGGATCGCACTCATGACACGAGTGATGGGCACTCCGTAGGCGAGCAGTTTGGCCGGGTCCAGGTCGACCTGATACTGCTTCTCAAAGCCGCCGACGCTGGCGACTTCAGCTACGCCAGGCACCGCGGTCAGCACGTATCGCAGATACCAGTCCTGCACGCTGCGAAGTCCAGCCAGGTCCAGCCGCCCGCTCGTGTCCTCGAGCGCATACTGATAGACCCATCCAAGTCCGGTCGCATCCGGCCCCAACGAGGGCGAGACGGCGCTTGGCAGCTTGCTGCGCAGACCGCTCAAGTACTCGAGGACCCGCGTTCGCGCCCAGTAGAGATCCGTTCCGTCCTCGAAGATCACATACACAAACGAGACACCGAAGAACGAGTATCCACGCACCGTGCGCGCACCCGGCACCTTGAGCATCTCCGCGGCAATCGGGTAGGTGACCTGATCCTCGACAATGCGCGGCGCTTGCTCACCAAAGTCGGCCTGCACGATGACCTGTACGTCAGAGAGGTCCGGCAGCGCCTCAAGCGGAATCGTGCGCACCGCCCAGATGCCGCCAAGTGCGAGTGCCCCCGTCAGCAACAGTACGATGAACCGATTGTGCACGGACCACGCAATCACGCGACGGATCATCGGACGCGATCTCCCGGCGTGTACGGAGGCGACGCCGAGAGCGGTCTCGGTGGCATCGACATGCCGGGCATCTCATTCCGCGAATTCGGCGGTGTCGAGGGCTTTGCTGGTTTCGCCGTAGGCGGTCGACCTGACGGCGGTGAATTCACCTTTTGTGGCAACGCGAGCGGCTTCTTCACATCCATCCCGGGCATGTTGCCCATGCCACCCATCGCCGTGCCAAGATTCGACTCGGCGTCGATGAGAAACGTGGCCGACGCCACGACGGTGTCGCCGAGTGCGACGCCGCGAAGGATTTCGACGCGGTCGTCAGACGCGGCGCCGATCTCGACCGTCCGCGGCTCGAGATCGCCGTTTGGCAGACGCACAAACACCAACTGACGTTCGCCTGTCGAAAGCAGCGCTCCGCGCGGAACGGTGAGGACGCGTCCGCGCGCATCGCTTGCGACCACCAGCGTCGCGTACATGCCGGGCTTGAGCACGGCACGCGGATTCGGAAGCGACACGCGGACGCGCGCGGTGCGCGTGTCGGCCGAGAGTGTTGGATACACATACGCAATGCGCCCCACCATCTGTGCGCCCGGCAGCGCGTCGAACGTCGCCGTCGCACGTTGTCCAATGCGCATCGCGGCCAGATCACGTTCGTATACTTCGCCGTCGACCCACACACTCGACAGGTCGGCAACACGATACAGCGGCTCGCCGGCCATAACGCGCTGGCCCACAGTGACGTTCTTCTCGAGCACCACACCACCAGCCGGCGCGTACAGCGTCAGCGTGCGCAGTGCCGTGCCAGTGCGCTCAATGCGAGTGATCTCCTCCTCAGAAATATCCCACCACCGCAGCCGTCGCCGCGCGGCTTGCATGAGGTCGGCGGCTCCGTCCCGCGTTTCTCCAGTCCCTCCCGCGACATCGCGCATCAGCTGCCGCGCAAGCAGCAGTTCCTCTTGCGCCGTCACGAGCATGGGCGAGTAGATCGTCAGCAGGGGCGCGCCGAGCACCACGCTCTGGCCGGTGTAGTCCACGTGTAAACGCTCTACCCATCCA
>JAYSVL010000447.1:0-4055 GCA_043718595.1 Gemmatimonadaceae bacterium | reverse complement strand
ATGTCGTTTGGCGTCAATGGCACGCGCGGCCGACAGACTGCGAAAGGTGTGGACGCGCAGTTGCCGGTGCTTACTACGCCGAGTGGTGTCACGTGGTTCGCCTATCGTGGCGGAACCGCGACGACGCTCGCCGATGGATGGCGTGAACGCGTTGGCGCATTTGCCCAGTTGCATCAGCAACGTTTGTCCGTCAATGCGGAAATGGTGCGCAATAGTGCCGAGTTACGTCGCAATGACGTTCGTGGACGCGTGGCAACCACGGGACTGCTGGCTCTGGCCGCGTGGTCGCTGAGTGGCGAACCGTCCACACAAATTGGGCTCACGCCGCGCGACGGAAACGGTGCGTGGCAGGCGACTGCGCGCGTGTCGGGCGTACGCGTGGACCGTGACGCATTTCCGATGTTCGCCGACCCCGATGCAGCGCCGCGTGCCGCCATCGAAAGCGGTGTCGCCCTCAATTGGTACATGCAGCGCCAGACGAAATTGCAGCTCGCCGGCGAATTGATGCGCTTTCGTGGTGGCGCGGCAGGTGGCAACAATCGTGCGGCCGAACGCTACCTGACGCTGCGCATGCAAGTCATTCTATGATGCAAGTCATTCTGTGATGCACGTGATGATATGATGCACAATGATGCACCTGATTTCACAATGCGGTAACGGCGATAGCATTGCGGCGCGCGATGCAACTCGACGCGCCGCCACTGCGCGCACCGCGTTAGAACGGCACCGCGCTCATCTGCTTGGCCATCGACTGGTAGTAGGTGAGTTGCGTGCGCTGGTCACGCGATGGCTTGCCGGTCCAGCGTGCTGTTGCGCCGTAGAGTGTGGAGATTCGCGACAGCAGCTCCTGCGCTTGCCGCTTTCTATCGATCGTGCTTGCGTCAGTGGCAGTCGCGCGACGTGCGCGATCGGCAACCGGCGCAAACTCGGTGGCCAGTGCGGCGACCTGTTGCTGAAACCGCGTCCAGATGCGACGCTCGGCCAACGATACGCTGAGACGAGGATCCTCACGCACCATCACGCGTTGCGCGCTGGATTGTCCCGCCGCGCTTAAGCTCACGGTGTACGTGCCGGGCATGACGAGCGGCCCCGCTGTTGTGTTACTCGGCGCCCCGTCGTCGTCTTCACCGCCACCGCTGCGCAACGGAATATCTGCGTGGCGCAAATTCCACACCACACGGTTGATGCCGCGCGACGTGGGTGCTTTGAGTTCTTGCACGAGCAGGCCAGCCGCGTCGCGCACCGTCAGCACAACTGTGCTGTTCGCGCTGCCAAGCCAGTAGTCAATGAGGGCACCGTTTACCGGATTCTCGCCACGAAAGAGCATGTCGCCGGTGTGCGGCCGCAAGTTGCTGGTGCGGATTTGATACGCGGGTTGTACGCTGAACAGGTGTGACGATTTCGCCGCGATGGTGGGCGTGAGTTCCTGCAGAGCGTTCAGCTGGTCGAGCACCCACACGCCGCGCGCGTGCGACGCGAGCACCAGTGCGTTGTCACGCGGGTGGAGGGCAATGTCGTTGAAAGGCATTGTCGGCATGTTGTTGCGCAACGCGATCCATTGCGCGCCACGTGTTGGCGACACGAACACTCCGAACTCAGTGGCGAGATACAACAGGTTGGGATTACGCAAATCTTCGCGAACGCTTCGCGCAACACGATCGGCTGGCAGGTCACCAGTGATCGACGCCCAGGTCACGCCAAAGTCGGTCGTCATGTACACGTAGTTCGCGAAATCATTGCTGCGATGATTATCGACCGTGACATACGCGGTGCCGTCCGCATGGTGTGACGGTTCGACGCCAGCAAACCACGCGCCTGTAGGAAGTCCAGGAAAGCGCGACTGTTGGTCATCCCACGTGACGCCGCCGTTTCGCGATACAAGAAAACGCCCGTCGTCGGTGCCCACATACAACACGCCTCTCCGTCGTGGTGACTCAGCGAGTGCCGTAATGCCGGGAAAGTAGGGCACGCCGTCGTCGATGGACAACGTGTTCTCAGTCGGCCTCCTGCCCATGAGTGGCAGTGTGGAACGATCGACACCCGTCGTCATGTCACCCATGTCGGTCCACGTGATGCCGCGATCACGTGAGCGAAACAGATGTTGCATGCCGACGTAAATCGTTCCACTGTCGTGCGCTGAAACGACGATCGGCGAATCCCAGTTGGCCGGATGCATCGCATTGCCGAGTACTGCGGTAGCACCGGGTTTGCCCCAGGTATCCCAGTTGCGGCGACCGGCAATGTGTCCGGTGGAGTCGCCCGGACGAATGTCTTGTGCTTGCCACGCTTTGGTATCGTTGCGCTGCAGTCCGAGAAACTGCGACGCGGTATACACGGTGCCCGGGTGCTTCAGGTCAGGTATCGCCCAGAACCCATCTCCACCGCACAGCCGCGACCAGTGCTCGTTGAGGATGCCGCTGGTGTTCCAGCTTGCACTCGGTCCGGTCCAGCAACCGTTGTCCTGCAGTCCGCCATACACGTTGAACGGCACGGCATTGTCGAGCGCAATGCGATAGAACTGCGAGAGCGGCAGCGACGAGACGAACAAGAATTTCACACCACGATCGTAACTGATGCCGATGCCGCCGTCGTCGAGTTTGATGACATGGCGACTGTCTTTCGGGTCGACCCAGACGAAACGATCATCGCCGTGTGTTGTCGTGCGTGGAGCGGTGAACGTTTTGCCGCCGTCATCGCTATACGAGTACGCATTGAGCATGTAGATGCGTTTGTCGTCATTGGGATCGATGGTGGGCTGACTGGCGTACATCGGGCGCGGATTCCAGTCGGAGAGAAAGGTCCACGTCGCTCCCTTGTCGTCACTGCGATACAGTCCCGCTCTGCGTTGTGTGTATGCGGTGGATGCGTTGTACCGCACGCCCTGTTCGATGCTGACGACGAGCACGTTGGGATTTTTGCGATACACCGCGATGCCGATGCGTCCCATTTCACCGGTGGGCAAGCCGTTGCCTGAGAGCTTGGTCCACGTGGTGCCACCATCGACGCTCTTGTAGAGCGCACTGCCTGGTCCACCACCATCAAAGCCAAACGCGCTGCGTCGGCGCTGATACATGGCGGCGTACAACGTGCTGGGATCGGCCGGGTCGATGGCCACATCGGTCGCGCCGGTCTCGTCGTCCACGAACAACGTGCGAGTCCAGGTGCGACCACCATCGATTGTTTTGAATACGCCGCGGTCGCCACCCGGACCCCACACGGAGCCCTGCGCCGCGACGTAGGCAATGTCCGGATTGCTCGGATGCAGTACGATGCGGCCAATGTGTTTGCTGGTGCGCAGGCCGACGTTTGTCCACGTGCGTCCGGCGTCGGTGGATTTGTAGACGCCATCGCCCCAGCCGACACTTTGTCTGCTGGCGCGTTCACCGGTGCCAACCCAGATGATGTTGGGGTTGGGCTGAAAGACGACGACGTCGCCGATAGAATGCACGGGCATCGCATCGAACAGCGACTCCCAGGTGACGCCGTTATCGCGCGTGCGCCAGAGCCCGCCCGTGGCCGCGGCGACGTACATGGTGTACGGGTTCGACTCGACCACGTCCATGTCGACGACGCGTCCGGACATTGAGGCAGGACCGATGTTACGCAGCCGGAGCGCCCCAAGGTCTGCGGCAGCGAATGGTGATTGCGCGTGGGCCGAACTGCCGCAGGCGCACACCGTGGCGATCGCAAACGCACGCGTGACGGTGCGGACAAGACGAGTGGTTCGCATGGTTTCGTGAGTGGGTCGGACGTTCAGCTTGACACGCGTGGCCTGATCGCCAACTGTTGGTATGAGATCACGAGAGCGGTGTAGGTAGTATAGGTCGAAAACCGTTGACGTGCGTTCCCTCGTGCGAGGCATCTCTCGCAGATTCCGCGAAAGTCCCATGAGTAACCACACTTTTGTCAGACGTCCGATGCGCCTGCGCTTTGTGCTCGCCGTGCTGCTGATTGTCGGGTGCGGCTCCTCAAGCTCCCCGACCGTTGCGAATCCACCCGCCACACCGCGCATGAGTTTCTTCATTGCGAGCGTTGGTCTTGGAAACGGCGCCAAC
>JAYSVL010000446.1:0-12980 GCA_043718595.1 Gemmatimonadaceae bacterium | reverse complement strand
ATCACCGTGCGCTTCATCGGGCTCGATGCGCTGGGCTTTAGTGAAGGAGGGTTGGCCCATTGATGACCGCGCTGCTCGAGACGCAGAGCGCGGACCCGATCATTGCGGCGCTGGACGAAGAGCGTCACGTGCTTCCGGACCAGGGGCCGCTCGGCGTCTTCATTCATCACAACACGCTGCACGCATTCCAGCACTTGACCTTCCACGAGGCAGTGCAACGGGGTGCGGAACTCATTGGCGCGCGGCCGTACCTCGATCTGCACGAGTACCGCGCAGCGTTTCATCGCGGACGTATTGACGCGTTTGACCTGGAGCGAGCGATCGTCCGCGCGCTCGGTGCACGGTCGAGCGACGCCGCACCACTCGGTATGACGCGCTTGCAGTTTACGCGATACCTGCTGCTCGAAGATCCGGTGACGCCCGACACGTCTGGCGAGCGCTTTCGATTGACCGTTGGTGACGCGCCAGAGTCCGACCGACTGCTGATGGCGAGCTGTCGTCGCGCCGCAGAACGACACGGCCCGAACGACGACATTGACGCGCGGCCCTTTCAACGCCACCGCGACATCATTCTCGCGCTCGGCGGGCATGACATCGACCTCACCGTCATGCGCGAGCTGGTCCGACTGTCCTCGGCCTTTCTGGATCATGGACAGGCCATGACGGCGATGCCCCATCGCGAACTCGGATTCCTTAGTGCGGTCACGACGCTCTACGCGTCGGGTGCCTCCGAGCCGCGCGGTGCCCCCGGTATCCGGTCGACGTTTCGCAGCATCGCCGCAGCGCAGACCGGTGCGATCAGCGTCATCAAGGAGGCCTTCGATGCGCTGCAGGTGTCGCCTGACGATCGTCCACAGTATTTGTCGCGCGCGGTTGCCGCACTCCCTGGCTGGGCGGGGATGTTCGCGCGTATGGAGGCGCATCCCGAGGAATCCGGTTATCCGTGCTCGCTCGCTGAATTCGTTGCCGTGCGCCTCGTCCTTGAACGACATGCAGTCGAGCACGAATTGGCGTCGCTTGGTTCGCCAATGAATCTCGCCGCCCTCACGGCTGCGCTGCCAAGCAACATCGCCGAGCGACGTGACGCAGATGCGATCCGGCTCTTTTATCTGGCGCGACACGCGCAACTCAGTGTAGCGCAAATCGAATCACTAAATCAGGCGCAGTTTGATGAGATCTGGAGCGCGCTGCACGGCGATCCGACGCCGCTGGCACGTCGCGCCATCTGGCACGAAGCGTACGAAGGGTGGTATCGACGGCACACGCTCGACGCGTTGATCGCACGTCGTGATGCTGGACTTCTGCGTCTGATGCCAGGGCGGCGACCGGCCGCACAGTTTGTCTTCTGCATCGACGAGCGGGAAGAAGCGATCCATCGCGCGCTTGAAGAACAAAGCACCGAGTTCGAGACCTTTGGCGCAGCTGGTTTTTTCGGGATCGCGATCGACTACCAGGGGTTGTACGACGCCGAGCCTGCGGCACATTGTCCCGTCGTCGTGACGCCCGCGCACGAAGTATTCGAAGCACCGATTTACACGTCGCAGGGGTGGCACAACTTCCGGCAACAACTCCGCATGTGGTGGAACCGTATGCACCGCGGAACGCACCACGGTTCCCGAACCCTGCTGGGCGGTGCGCTGTTGTCGCTCGTCCTCGGCCCGATGGCCGCCATCGCGGCGCTCGTTCGCGTCTTTATGCCGCGGCGCTCGCTCATCGCGCTCGGACATGTCGCCGATCGTCTCTTCCCATTGCCGTCAACGAGACTAACGACATTGCGCGACACAGCGGACGTGCGTTCGGATCGTGGGAAACAAATCGGATTCTCGCTCGACGAGGCCGCCGACCGCGTCGGCAACACGCTCAAAGCGATGGGGCTGGTGTCCAACTTTGCGCCGGTGGTGATTGTCCTCGGCCACGGGTCGACGAGTCTCAACAATCCGCACGAATCGGCGCACGATTGTGGTGCCTGCGGTGGGCGGAGAGGTGGCGCGAACGCGCGGCTGTTCGCCGATCTAGCCAATCGCCGTGATATCCGCGCGGCGCTTGAGCGACGTGGTGTCATCGTTCCCTCCGACACGTGGTTCATCGGCGGCCTCCATGACACAGCGGACGATGGTGTGCACTATCACGACCTCGCGCTGCTGCCGGAGGCCAACGTCGCCGCCTTCGAGCGTGCAGATCACGCGTTGCAAGTAGCGCGTGAACTGAGTGCACAAGAACGGTGTCGCCGCTTTGAAGATGCGCCGCTCGATATCACACCTGCGGACGCGCTCCAACATGTGGAGGCGCGCGCCCGACACCTTGGACAGCCGCGGCCGGAGTATGGGCACTGCACCAACGCGATTGCCATCGTCGGACGACGCGAGCTCTCGCGAGGTATTCACTATGACCGTCGCACATTTCTCATCAGCTACGACCCCACGATCGACCCCGATGCCACAATCCTCGAGCGTATTCTCGCCGCAGTCGGTCCGGTCGGGGCTGGTATCAGTCTTGAGTACTACTTCTCGTCCGTGGACAACGATGTCTATGGCTGTGGTACGAAGCTGCCGCACAACGTTACTGGGTTGATCGCGGTGATGAACGGTCACCTCAGTGATCTGCGCACGGGACTGCCGATACAGATGGTCGAAATCCACGAGCCGATGCGACTGCTGCTGATCGTCGAGAATACTCCGGAGGCCCTGCTCACCATTGCCGGAAAACAAGCCGAGGTGCGCGAGTTAGTCGTGAACGGATGGGTGCAGCTGGTGTCGGTCGATCCGGTGACGGGAGCGATGCAGGTGTTCGAGGATGGGACGTTCGTACCGTATCAGTCGAGTGGCCTGATTCCACCCACGGTCGCGCGATCGGCAGACTGGCACAGTCGGACACGCGCACATGTGACACCGGCGCTTATCGAGGCGCCGTTCGGCGATGCGCTCCATGCGTGACCTTTTGCACGTGGCGCTTGTCGTCGCCATCCTCGCACCCATCATCGTGTCGCTCATCGCCGGCGTCGGCATCATGCTCAAGGGGGAGTGGCCGCGCGAACGCGCCGTCTCGGCTCCAGTGCGCATCGGGGTCGGCGTTTCGTTTGTGTCGAGTGCCATTGTTGCGATGGGCCACTTCGGCGTGTTTGGTGAGCCGTGGAGTGGTGAAGTGGAGTTCGGCAACTGGGTATCGATCGGCAACTACGCGATACCGGCGGTCTTCTTGCTCGACCACGTTTCGGTGGTGTTCTCGTTGCTTGGCGCAGCGCTGACCGCGATTGTGGCCCGATTTTCCGAAACGTATCTGCATCGCGAAATCGGATACGTACGCTTCTTCGTCATCCTTGGCTTTTTTGCCACAGGCACACAACTCGTCGCGTTTGCCGGGGCGCTCGACCTTTTCTTCGCCGGGTGGGAGGCGATTGGCATCTCGTCTGCCCTGTTCATCGGGTTCTTTCATGAGCGCGCAGAGCCCGTGCGTTCGTCGGTGCGCGCATTCGTCACGTATCGGATGTGTGACGTTGGCTTTCTCATCGCTATCGTCGCGACGCACGAATTGGTCGGCTCCACACGACTGGCCGATCTGCATCGCGCGACTTCGTTACCGCCGTGGGAGGTGACGATGATCGGACTGTTGCTGCTACTGGCGGCGTTCGGCAAGTCCGCCCAGCTCCCGTTTTCCGGTTGGCTGGTGCGGGCGATGGAAGGACCGACTCCATCGAGCGCGCTGTTCTATGGCGCCGTGTCGATTCACGCCGGTTTGTATCTCTTGCTCCGCACCGTACCGTTGCTGCACGCGACGCCGGTGGCGTCGGCAGTGGGAGCAACGATCGGGGTGCTAACCGCGTGGTATGCGGCAGCCGTTGTGCGTACACACAGCGACGCGAAGGGTGCACTTGCCCAGGCGACACTCGCCCAGACGGGACTTATCCTGGCCGAGATTTGCCTGGGCTTCACCACGCTGGCCCTCGTGCATTTGGTGAGCCATGCGTTACTGCGTGCGTGGCAGTACCTGCGTGCGCCGAACATGCTGCATGATGCACACTCGCACGACCATCATGATGGAGTCCATGCATCACACGGAGCGACGGGGCCAACCGGTGCGCTGGCGTCGCGCTTTTATCTCGGGCAGCTGCATCGCTTCCGTCTCGACGACCGTCTTGACGCGCTCATCGCTCCGGTACTCGCATTCGCGCGCGCCATCGACAAACTCGACCGCCGGTATGTCGCCGCGATCACTGGCAACGGACGGAGCGTCGAGCGATGACGGTGACACAGACACCGGTGGTACTGGTGCTGGCTGCACTCGTCGCGCTCATGACGCTCGCGCCGCGTGTTGGCTCGCGGGCGCTTGCACGACGCGGCGTGTGGGTCGCGACCTGCCTTGCGCTGGCGACGCTGTTCGTACCGACCGCAAGTTTTGCCTACGGGTTCGCTGCACTCACTGCCGCCTGGCTCGCCCGACTGGCATGGGGCTCGTCGCGAACCGGAAGTGGCATGCTGGTGGTCGTCGCCGCACTCACCGCCGTCGCCGGATATTTGATCGAGTATCGTGCGCCGTCGAGCGTCGGCTGGCTGCTCTCATTGCTCGCGATTGCGCTTCGCGCTGGTCTCCTCGCGTTCCATCCCGGAGTTGTTGCGCTGTCGCGTCAGGCTCCACACGTCCAACACTTGCAACTCGCGACATTCATTGCGCCGGTCTTCGTCCATTTGGTGCATGCGGACCATGTGTTCCTCGCCCATGCCTGGGCGCAGCCCGTGGTGTATGCTGGGGCGGTATCCGCGTTGATCTTTGCGCTCATGACACTCGTCCAGTCTGATCTTCGCGGCTTGTTGATCAACACCACGCTGATGCATGGCGGACTTGTGCTCGCCGCACTTGGCGCTGCCGGTCGGGGGCATCATGTGGCCGCGCTTTTTGTGTCGCTGTCTACGGTGCTCGCCATGTCGGGATTCGGGACCGCTGTTGAGGCGGTCGAGGCGCGTTCCGGCACAGTTGAACTCGGGCGAGCGGGCGGGCGCGCGCGAAGCTTCCCGCGACTCGCTGCGGCGTTTGCCGTGTTCGGTGCGGCGGGTGTCGGGATGCCGGGAACTGCCGGTTTTATCGCGGACGACCTGATCATGCACGCGCTTTGGGGGGAGAGTGTGGCGGCGACGGTGATTGTCGTCGTGGCCACTGCGATCGTGGCGGTGGCGACACTGCGCGCGCTGACCCTCGTCTTCTTCGGCAAACCCGTGCATTCGGTCGCGCCGGACCTGCTTCCTGCAGAGCGGCGCTACATGCTCACCGTCATCCTCGTCCTGTTCGCGATTGGGCTGTTCCCGCAGAGCATCGTTGCGTCGGCCACATCGCTGCTCGAATCGCCGACGCAACTGACCGTCTCCGGTGGCGACAACTAGGGAACTGTCCGAACTCGCCTGCGCCACCAACGACGCATGGCGATCGGCGCGCGCGCGCCCCGCATGACGGTGAGCCGCAATGTGGGGAACTCGTGTTCTTCCTTTGGATAGATACTGATACTCTCTGCGTTTCCCACGTCGCTCGAGGTAATCCCATGCGCCGCGCCGCTTCCTGCTGTCTCGCGTTGATCGTTATTGCTGCCTGCGGCGCGCCAACGGCACCAGACGCGGTGCTCGTGTCTCCAGGTGACGTCATGGTGAGTGGCACTGGTGCGACTGGTCGCTGGGCTCCGCGTGGCCATAGCGTCACCGGAACGACAACATTGGTCGTTCAAAACGGCGTCGCCAAGCTAGACTTTTCGAGCGACTTCACCGTCGCCGGTTCGCCAGGTCCGTTCGTCTACCTCAACACCACGAACAATCCGAACAGTGGCCAGCCGCTGCGCGTCGCTGCACTGAAGAGTCGTCAAGGCACGCAAAGTTACACTTTTCAGGTGCCGACGGGTGTGCGGTACACTTGGGTGCTCATCTGGTGCGATCCGCTTAATGTAGCAATCGCCGAAGCGTCGATCCCGGCGACGCCGTAGTCGGAGCGCCTGGCTCCATGGGCGAACATGGGCATGCGATCGCTCAAACGCCCGTAACAGAGTGAGTTCATGAAGGCGGTGCAACGCTCAGCGCGGGAGGTGCAGGACATCGACGCCTTCTTACGCTCGCTCACCGACAGCAGATTACTCACCGACAGACGCTTCTCCAGCCCATGGGTTTCCCGATGACTGTGTTCCGCGCACTCCGCTCCGATTCGCGTCACGGCGTCGTTCGTGTTGCCGTTCGCGTCGCTGCTGTCACTGTAGTGGCCCTGATGGTCACGGTGGCGACCTCCGCCCGAGCCAATGCATTTCCTCATCTGAAGCTCGTCAAGTCGTCACCGATGGCCGACTCCACGGTCACCTCGTCGCCAGATGCGATTCGTCTCTGGTTGTCCGAGCCCACAGAGTTGCCGGGCACCAAGATCTCGCTCGCCACCGACGCCGGTGTTGCGATCGCAACAGCACCGCTGACCCGCCCTGCCGCGGCCGATGCGCCGATAGTAGCAAAGATTCCGAGGCCCTTAGCCGCGGGGGCGTACAAGGTGACATGGAAAGCGATGTCGAAAGACGGCCACGTCATCAACGGCGCCTTTGGCTTCAAGGTGAGCAGCAAGTAGTTCACGAGCTGCGGCGCTTTGTGCCGTGATACCAGTGACAAACGCAAAGTAGGCAAAGTCGAGACACATATTCGACGAGCGCGGCGTGACGTACTTTCTCTCGCGTCCACCTCTCACCGACTGCCGGCTGCCATGAATCGTCGCACCGCACTCCACCGCATCACCACCGTCGCGCTGTCGAGCGTCGCCGCACCCGCCGTGCTTCGCGGTCGGTTCCGCCTTTTCGCCGAAAGCACCGCCCAGTATTCCGCGCGCACGATTGCGCTGATGCAAGGCACCACGGTGATCGACATGCTCAATCAATTCGCCTTTGACGACTATCGCGTTGGCGATATCCCACTGGCGACGCGCTGGCTGCGCGACCCGGCAGCATTCACCGCCGAACATTTTGCGACGATCCGCGGTTCCGGTATCAACGTGCTCGCGCTCGGCAGCGGCCCGTCCAACTATGACGACGCGGTCAGGTTTTACGCGCAGTGGAACGGCTTCATTGCGTCACACAGCGACTGGTTTACGCGCATTGACGATGCCGCTGACTTGAAGGCAGTGAAGCAGTCCGGTCGTGTGGGTATCATGATCACCGCACAAAATTCCGATCATTTCCGCACACCGGCCGACGTCGATACGTTCTACCAGTTCGGCCAGCGCGTGTCACAGCTGACGTACAACATGCAGAGCCGCATTGGCGCCGGCTTTCTCGAGAATCGCGACGGCGGCTTGTCCGCATTTGGCCATGACATCGTCGCCCGCATGGAGAAGGTGGGCATGATCGTCGACTTGTCTCATTGCGCCGACCAGACCACGCTCGACGCGCTCGCGACCGTCACCCGTCCGCCAATCTTTTCGCACGCGTCAAGCCGCGCACTGTTGCCGACCTGCATGCGCTGCAAAACGGACGACGCGCTCAAGCAGCTCGCGGCCAAAGGTGGCGTGGTTGGCATCCCGATGATTCGCTTCATGATCCAGCCTGCACCACCAGTGACCGTGGAGCATGTGGTCGATCACGTCGAACACATGATGGCACGCATTGGTGCCGAACACGTCGGCCTCGGCACAGATCTCGATGTGTCCGGGCTGTCCAACCCCATGCCCAAGAGTGGCCCCCCGGACGTTACCAACCAACCAAACTTCAGTCGCTACGGCGCGTACTTCGCGGCGAATGGCGGTGCGCACGTGGATGGACTCGATCACCCTAAACGCATTTTTGACTTCACCGAAGCGATGGTGCGTCGCAAACATTCCGACGCCAACATTCGACTCATACTCGGCGACAGCTTTGCTCGCGTGCTTGCATCGACGTGGAAATAACGCGTCGTTCGTCGGCGTTACTCTGGTGTTGGACGCCGTGATGGTGCCTCGCCTCCCATTGGTGGACGCCCTCTGCCCCGACTGCGACCGCGTATTTCCTTCACTTTGATACGTTGATCGGGCGAAAGAATTGAGTCCATGGCTTGCTGCGCTTCGCGCGTGAGCGAATCGATTGACGGCTGTGCAGCATCGGTGACTTTGCGGATGCCACGACGCTGTTTCGACATGATCGAGTCGACACGCACCTGCTGTTCTGGCGTCAGTCCGAGCTCCTTGGCCATCATGTCGGAGAAACGCCGACGCCCGTCTGGCGAACCTGAACGGCCACCCGATCCCTGACGCCCCTGTCCTGGCCCTTGCCCATAGCCAAATCCGCGACCGCGCTCTGGTGTGTTTTTGTGCAACACGTAACGATCCCACGCAACGCCACCGATCGCTGATGCGGTAGCGACAGCCACCAACACCAACACGGCAGTCAACCGCGCTGGCGCGCTCCATGACGACCCATTGTCGTTCATCGCGCACCCGCTGGCGCGAGCAGGATAGCGTCGGCGTCTTCCGGCATGGTGAGCAAGTCTGCGACGGACGACCCGACCATCACATCATCTTCTGCATCGATCGCAAACGCCAGTGTTGTTTCGTCGGGTTGCGGGTTCGGTAGTTGACGCACGACCACCATCGCCAACACCGCAGCGGCCAGACTCAGCGGAATCGCCACGCGACTGAATCCACTGGTCACGTCGAGCCATGTCGGGCGCGACAACCCACGCATCGTCAAACGTGCGCGCGCGGCCAACGGTCCGGCTGCCGCCTGCAGCACACGACGGCGCAGCGCCGTCACGTCGGTGGGTGATGGCAACGGATGCAGCGCACGCAGCTCTGCCGTCAGCTCGCGGTCATCGTCAAACTCTAAGATCGTCATCCGGTCTCCTTACGCGTTCGACTGGTGCCGTCATGCAAGTCCCCCAGGGCCACGCGCAGCGTTTTGCGCGCGTCATGTAAATGCCAGCGGACGGTTTGCGGTGAGAGCACCAGTGCTTCACCGATATCGCCAGTCGTCCAACCTTCTACATCGTGCAACATGATCACCTCGCGTTGACGGTCGGAAAGTTTCCCGACCGCTTGCGTAAATCGCTCCCGAATTTCTGTCTGCAGCAACAACGCATCGGGCTGGCCCGCCGCAGACGGCGTGACGTCACTAAGCACCTCGACGCGCCGGACGCGCCGTGACTGCTGGCGATTGTGCCCAAGATTCGCCAGCAACCGGAAAAACCATGGAGCGAATGCGCGCGTTCCGTCGTGTTGCTCCAACTTTTCCAACGCGCGCAAGCACGCGTCCTGCACGAGATCTTCTGCGTCTTCCTGGTGCTGCAACAAACGACGCGCCAGCTGCAGCGCACGCGGCAACAGCGGTGTGACGAGGGCGTCGAAGGCCTCGACATCGCCCCGCTGCACGCGGGCAATGAGCGCGGCCTCCGCCGCCAGCGCGGCGGCATCATCCGCAGGGGACGATGACGCACGCGCTGCACTTACGGTCGCTCCTTCCACGCCAGCAGAAACGCCCGACGTTTGTCTGCAAAATCTTTCAGGACGGCCGCACTCTTCTGAAAATCCTCATACGTCTCCAGCTTGCGCGTATCGATCTTGATGTCCGCATCGACGAGGTTCTGCGCCCGGGTCACAATTGGCCCGAGCGTGTTCCAGTCGAGCCCTTTCGTTGCGATGTCGCGCACGTAGCCGAGGTACTTGGCGCGCAATGCGGGCACGGCGAGCAACTTCGAGCGTAATGGCTTGCTCGCGTCGGAGAGCCCAACCAGTGGGTCGAGGTCAATGCCGCCGCGCATCATCATGCCGCCGGGGCCACCACGTCCGCCGGGACCGCCAGGCCCGCCGAATCCACCCGGTGGCATGCCGCCTGGTGGTCCACCACCGGGTGCGCCACCGCGAGCGGCCATGCTATCGCGCATGCGCATGAACATTGCGATGGTCGCCGAATCCATGGGAGGGCCACCGCGACCACCGCGTCCACCGCCTGGTCCGCCGCCCATGCTGAACGTTTCGTTGACGTCCTGCGGCAGGACGTGGAACACACCTTTGGTATCCTGATAGATGCTGTAGTCACTCGCCCGCGCCCAGTAACCGTCGCCGTTCACCAGCGCCACGTCGAGTGCGAGAAACTTGAGTGCGCCATCGATATCGAGGATTGGTGCGAGCGCCGCTTCTAGCTTGTCTGCGGGCGTGGTGTTGAGCACGCGTGTGAGGTTGATCAGATCGTTCCACGACTTCGGCGTGTCTTTTGTTTTCAGTTCGAAGGCGGCCTTATACGGTTTGGGATCATCGCCGTTGTATTCAAGGCCACCACGCCCGCCTGGGCTTCCGGGCACCTTGAACCGCACGCCGTCGGTCGTCTTAAAGTTGTCGCGAACAAAGTCTTTGCCGAATTGCTGCGAGTTGACGTAGATGCCCCAGTTCTCGCCGTTGATTGCGACGCGCGCGAGGCTGGCTTGTGGAGCCGCAAGATACGGCTTGGCGATATGCGCGTAGAGAATGGAATGCAACCACGACGCATCTTCATGCGAGTTGAGCAGATTGATGCCATGGTACCCACCGACTTGTTGTGTGTCACGCACCGCGTCGAAGGACATGTTGAGCGAATGCTTCTGTCCTTCCGGCACCATCATGAAGGACGACATGCCGCGAAACTTCACGCCCACGTCGTTCAGCGTGCGGCCATCGACACGAACGGTCGCCAGCACCTCAAGGTCCGTGTCCTTGAACAGCATCAACGCTTTTTCCCAGTTCGCGTCATCGAATTCGATGAAATACGTGCGCAGAATGTCGAGGTCGTACATCTTCGCTTTGGGATACGACTTGACGTCCGACGGCGCGAGTTTCACGCCCGCGACAATTGGCGCGGCGTTCGCCCCACCGGGTCCACCACGTCCTCGGCCGCCAAAGCCACGACGTCCGCCACCAGCCGCCGTCTCCGCGACGAGCGAGTCGTAGGCCGCCTTTCGTTCGGCGGCGTCGAGCCGCTTGTCGCCGTTCTTGTCAAAGACTTTGAACAGCTTGCGGTCTTCTTGCACTATCCCGAAGCCGCCCGGGCCGCCGGGGAACTGCGCCTGAAGGGTGGGCGATGGCGCCAACAGGCACGCCGCCAGGGTGAGCACAGACACACGTTGCATCATGTCGCACGTCCAGAAATGGAGTGGAAAAAGGTCGTCAGCAGGGTCAACTCTGGGACACCTGAAGTGTGCGTCGGCGCGGGAGGTATGGCCAGCATGTGCATGACCTCCCTACAGCCCGGCGCCGTCGCGCGTTTGGCGCGGGTCAGCGCCACCCTGGCTCCGTCGCCGCGAGCACGGACCAACTATGACGAAGCGCGTTCCCGGTTAGCCGCATCAGCAAAGTGCAGAAAGTAGCGCCGCAGCCCGTTGGCCGAATCCGGCGACACCTCATCGTCGAAGAACAAGCGACAGAACTCTTCGCGGGCGCGCAGGATTTCCCGTCGACGAGGACCGTGCCAGCGAGCATCACCCGCCGTCAGATCGAACAGCTCAAGCGCGCGCGCCAATGCGCCATCGAATCGGTTGGACTGGCCAGCGGCATGCGCGCGAATCGACCGTTCCACTTCACTGCCAATGTTGGCTAGCTGTTGCATCAATGAGAACGTGTGCCACCGATCGCTGATTCCGGTGTGAAGGAACGGGCTGGTGGTCATACTGGAGTGACAAGCCTCGCAACAACGCTACGAATGGCAAGACGAATGACCTCGTCGTCCACGCCTCGGCTGCGATTCCCCTGAGCCGGGCGGACGTTGATCATGGAGTCAAACTCTATCCAGTCTTCGCCCGTCTCGTTGGGATAGAGATTGATTCCCCACAGATCCTGTTGTTGCGATCCGTTGTCGATCAGTGCCGCCTCCTCGTCAGAGTGCAACTGTGCGCCCACGATCATGATCCCCCGCCTGACGTCGACGACAGCCTTTACCATGTCCCCAAAGCCCTCGGCGGCGATCGCGATCATTGTCGCGCGCGTGGTCGCTTCGAAGACGATCTGCAGGCGGAAATCGCTCATCAGTGAACGTTAGCGCGCAGACACCTAGGTGCCAGTCGTCACTCCGCGTCCTCGCTCATCGCCGACGAGGTCTACCAGATGCGCCAGTCCTACCAGCCGCACCTCCAACCCTCCAATTCTGCGACGGCTTGCTCGCTTCACGTCCGCTGCAACGAGCACGTTCTCGCCGTTGGGATAGCGCTGTCGAAAGGCAAGCATACCGACAGGATCGAACGCATCCTGCGACCACTTGCATTCGATCGCCATTGGTGAGGAACGACGCGGGGCGATCACGAAGTCCACTTCATGGCCCGTCTTCGTGCGCCAATAGTGCACATCCCGCTGCTGCCTCGCGGCGTGCAATTCATTCAGGACCACGTGCTCCCACAGCGGTCCATAGTCATCTCGGCGCAGGGGAGACCATCCGCGATGGTACGCCACGAACCCGGTGTCGAAACCGTACACGCGGGGCGCGGACACAATTTCCGTGGACAAATTCGATGCGAACGGCCTCACCACGTGCATGACGAATGTCTCTTCCAACACGGCGAGGTAGTTCATCACCGTTTGGCGGCTGATTTCGCACGCGCTGGCGAAGCGCGTCGCTTCAAAGATGCCGCCGCTGTCCACCAGCAGCATTTCAAATAGTCGAGCGAAAGGTGCGCGTTTTTCCAGGCGAAACAACTCCTGCACGTCTTTCGCCCAATACGCGTCGAGCCACTCTTGATAGTCGCGTTGCACAGCAGGTTCGGCGAGAAAAAACGGTGGCAGTCCACCGCGCTCCATCCGATGTTCAATGCGCGTCTCTCCGAACGCAACAGTGTCGGCATATGTCATCGGTGTGAGCCATACGTCCGACTTTCGTCCAGCGAGTGTGTCGCGGAACTTCCCGCGCGCCCCTAAGCTCGATGAACCGGTTGCTAACACGCGAATGTCCGGATGGTGATCGGCGGCAATCTTCAGCAATTCTGATGGATCGTCGAGGCGATGAATCTCGTCGAGTACAATACGCCGACCGGCGTGGCCCTCAAGGAACG
>JAYSVL010000445.1:0-4067 GCA_043718595.1 Gemmatimonadaceae bacterium | reverse complement strand
GAGACCGACGCAAACGGTAAGGTGACGTTCACGTCGATCTTCCCTGCCTGCTACGCTGGACGCTGGCCACACATTCATTTCGAAGTGTTCCCGAGTCTCACCGCGGCCACCAACGTCGCCAATAAAATCGCCACGTCGCAGATCGCGTTGCCGAAAGCCACTTGCGATCTCGTGTACGCAACCTCCGGCTATGCGCAGAGCATCACCAACCTGTCGCAAGTCACGCTGGCCTCAGACAACGTCTTTAGCGACGGCGCCGCACTCGAAATCGCAACCATCACCGGCAGCGTTACCAGTAGCTTTGCCGCGAGTCTCACAGTCGCGGTATAACCGAGTCCAAACGCGCGTCAGTCGCGCCCGGTATTCTTTTCGGCGAGCGCTTCGAGTTCTTTCCGAACACGGGGATCGCTCGACCGGCCCAGGGCGGCGATGGCTTTCTTGCGCGCCGTGATGCTGTCGTCGGCTTTCGCGATCGCGAGCAACTTGTCCGTCGCTTCGCGATCCCCGTTCTGCGCGAGCGCGCTGATCACCGCGTCCTTCATCTGAAAGTCCACGGTGCTGTTGTAGAGCGTGACAAGTTCCGACACGCGAACACCCGCACGGACCGCCTCGGACAGCGCGCGACGCTGTGTGTTTGCCGACGCGCCGGCGTCTTTCGACAAGGCCAGCAGCCATGCCGTGTTCTCAGCGCCGCCAAACTCTGCGACGGCAGACAACGTGGCCTCTTGCGAGCGTTGCCCGGTGAGTTTGGGCCAGGCTGCGCGCACGAGCTGCACATCCGCCGCGGTGGCGTATTGTTGGCCGAGCGCGCGAATGGCTGTCGACAGCGCGTCGTCTGGCAACTCGGCACGTCGCACCACCTGGCGCAGGTAGTCGCGCGACCGCGGGTCACCACTTTGCGCCAGCGCGGTGAGCGCCTCGCGTGCGGTCCATCCACCGGCACGATCATCGGCGAGCGTTATCAGTTGCGGTATGCCGGCGCCGCCCTCAAGACGGGCCAGCGACCGTAGTGCTTGTTGGCGCACCGACTGGTTGTCAGCGTCATCTTTGGCGATAGCAAGCAACGGAGCGGCAAGCGCCGTCGGCACACGACCGTCGCGAGCAAACCAGGAAATCGCGCTGCGTCTGGTCTCCCGCGCCCGTGACTGATCACGCGCAATCGCGAGTAGCGCCGATTGATTGTTCACACTGTCGGCGAGCATCGCCGGCATGATCGCGTCACGCGAGACACTTCCTTCGGCCTTTGCCGCGAGCGCGAGCAGAAAATCAGCGGCCTCTTTCGGCCGTACGCTGCCGAGGTCTGTCGCACCGTCCAGTACGGCGGGCGGTCCAACAAACACACGAATGCTGACCGTCGCGCGCGACGCTTGCTCCAGCACCACACGCACGGGCCCGTGGGTGCACGGCTGGGATTGCTCGTTGCTGTTGAACGAACCGTACATGTCATTCGTGTTGCCGGAGGTGTTGACACGCAGATAAAAGCGGCCATCGCCGCAGACACCGTCGCGTGACGGGAACGTGAATTGCACACGTCCGTCGGGTGCGCTGGCGATGCGTTGAGCGAGCGACTGCGCCTGCCCTGGCGCCCAGGCGATCAACATCGCACCCACGGCCAGGAAGCAACCGATCAGCGCGACACGGGCATCAACCCGTGTGCGGACGAATTTGAGTGCAGTCATCGTTATCTCCCGACGATGTCAGCTAACAGTTTCTTCGCTCGCGGATCATTCTTCTTCACCAGCACGTTCAGGATTTGCGATTGCAGTCGAGGGTCGGTGCCGAGTTTGTACAGGTCCAGCAGTTTGTCGACGGCGTCGGCTTCGGTGCGCTGGCCCAGCACGCTGATGATCTGCTCGCGCATCGTACGTGATTCCGCAATCTCGTACAGCTTCCCGATCTCGTCGATCGAGATGCTCTTGATGCGGTACATGCGTTTGATCGCGTCAGCGCGGACTTCGCTGGACTCGTTTTTGTTGCGAGCGATCGCTAACACCCACTGCTCGTTCTCTGTACCCGGCGTTTTCGAGATCGCCGCAATCGCCGCCATCTTCAACCTCTCGGCCTGCAGCTTGGGGAAGAGCTCGCGCAGGTACGCCGCGTCGTCCGCGCGACCCATACCGGGGTCGCGTTCCATGGAGTTGATCGCTTCGGCACGCAACTGCTCACTCACATCGTTGCGATCAATGATGGCGCGAACGGTCTGACGTGCCCGACTGCTCTCGCTGTTCGCCAACGAGCGCACGGCGGCGCGTTGCACGTCGCGATCGGTGCTGTTGCGCAACAAATCTTCCAGCGCCGACAGCGCGTTGTCTCCAGGCAGACGCGAGAGGTACGAAATGGCGTCGGTGCGCAGTTCGAGTGTCTCGTCGCTGCTCTTGGCGACGGCAATGGCTGCGCTGGTCGCTGCCGTGTCACCGCGTCGCAGCAAAATGCTCAGCGCGCGACGGCGCAGGTTGAGCAGGCACGGGTCGCGTTTATCGAGCACGCGTCGCAGCATCGGCGTCGCTGCCACCATGTCGGCCTGCGCCAGCGCACTGAGCGCCTCGGACTTCACCTGCACTTCTTCATCGTCGCAGCCGCCCTTCTGGGCGTCGACACTTAGCAGTCGCGCAGCCTCCGCATCGCCGCGCGCCGCGAGCGCACCACGAATACGAGTGGTGAGTGAAGCGATTTCTTGCTGCGTATTGGTTTGTGTTGCACCCTTGCCGCGATCCGCGAGGACGCGCAGTCCCACGCGCAACTCGTCCGTCGTACCAATGCGATATCGACTGAACGCTTCGTAGTAGGCGGCCGCCACAATGCGCGTGGAGCGTGGAAACCTGACGTGTACCTGGCTGAACATGTCGGCGGCGCGGCGCCAGTCACCGCGATTGAGCGCTTCCCGACCTGCTCCGTAGAGGGAGTCTGCAGGGTCCTGATCACCAAAGCCCCACTGGGACGGGAAATACGCCTGCGCCACCGTACAGCATCCCTCGTCGCCCGAAAAACTCCGCCCAATCCCTGCACTGCCCGCGCGGACCGTACTCAGTCGCTCAGCGATCTGACCGCGCGCCTGGTTGACGCTTGCGGCAAGTGCTTCGGAGCGGAACGCCTCCTGCGCGCTTCGCACTGTTGCAGCTGCTGCGGCCTGACCTGCAGAGTTCAGGTTAACGCGTGGCGCTTGTGCCGATGTCAACTCGTTGGCCATCCGCCCGCGAAGGGTGAGGCCGCGGAGTTCAAGTTCGTCAACTTCACCGGGCGAGCGAGCCGCTCGCGGCGCTGCCATTGTGTTTGCTGGACGCTCGGCCGATGGTCGTACGGGTGCCGTCACCGGTCGCGGCGGCTCCTGCGCCTGTGCGGCAACGGCCAAAAGCAACAGCACGGGAAGACGAGTAGACGTGTGCATAGTCGTGCCTCAGTCGGCGGAATTGATGTTGGCAACGGCGGTGCGCAAACGCGGCATGACATCGCGTTCGGACATCGCTTGGTGAATGTGATCAACGTCGGAAGCAGAACGGGTGGCAGGCATTTGCACGACTTGCACAAGCACAAGCTCAAGGTCTTCCAGCAGTGCCCGAACACGCGGATCATCACCGGAGGGCGAATCGAGCAGGAATCGCGTGGTGCTGAGCAGTGCACTGGCTCGCGCCACCACACCGTTCGCTGGTGATGCCGATGATTCGTTCTGCAGCGATGCGAGCAAGGCGACCGTCTGCCCCAGATACTCGTCAGTTCCGGGTCCTGATAACGTCGACTGCACTACGGAGCTGCCAGCCACAGTCGTCGCTGCGGCGACCGAAGTGCCCGACTCCAAAACGTCGGGTTGCGTGAAGCTCACACGGCCGAGTCCAACTCCGATGGTGAGTAACGCAGCGGCACGCAACCACTGATTGGCCCACCACGGCGTCTGCGCTCGCACACCCGCCTGCTGCGGTAGGTGTGGTGCGATGCGCGCCCACATGCCATCGACATCAGGCGTCGGCGGCGTGTTGTAGGATGGCGCAGATTCGCGCAGCCAGCGGTCGAATGAATCGTCCTGCATGTTTACTCCTTCATGAACGGCGAGAGCATCGTGCGCAGCTGTGCAC
>JAYSVL010000444.1:0-4087 GCA_043718595.1 Gemmatimonadaceae bacterium | reverse complement strand
GGCAGGCCACTCGCTTTGTATCGTGCGTCGAGTGCGAGGCGCAGCGTGTCCATGCGCTGCCGGGAGAACGTGAGCTGCCGTCCGACGGTCATCAGCGCGTGCACACTGGCGAGCGGCAGCGAGTACGTCGCGCCGGCCTCGCGTGCAGGTACCGGCGTGAGACCGCGCAGCTGTCCGGCGAGCGAGCGATACGTGCTGTCTGACTGGCGCAGCACTTCGTACGCCGCCACACTGCTATAACTGTAAACGCGACTCGCTTGCGGCGGGCTGAAGATGTCGTACACGATCACGCTCGTGATGTCCTGCACGGCCGAGCGCAGCGTTTCGGCTTCGGGCACTCCCTGCGGAACCGACGAGTCAGATGCCGGTGCGCAGGCGATGGCCACTGCGCACACACACAGCATGATTGGTGAGCACGACCAGCGATAGCGCGTCATGGTGCGGCACGTTGTGGCGATGTGGTGCGACGAAAGAGCAGCGGACGGTCGTTGTTGCGAACAAACAGCATCAGCTCGCCGTGTGCCGTACGCACGCGCTTGATATCTCGCGTTTGTCCCGGAACGCGGAGGCCACTCTGCAACGGTGACCACGGGGTGAACGCACCGTGTCCGTCATTGCTGAGGGCCACGCCTTCACTCGCGGCCATGCGTGCGAGGTCGGGCTTAAAGCCATCAAAATTGCCGCCCAGCAGCACGTCCGTCGTGCCGTTGCCATCAATATCGGTGGCCAACATGCCGTACACGGGACCAAGTTGCGCATCGCGCGCCAACGGGATGCGCGTGAACGTACCGTTGCCGTTGTTGCGTACCAGCGTCGTCGCAAACGTTCGGGCTGTCTTGGTGATCGCGGTCGCCAGCTCGGCGGCGGGAAAGATATCGGTCACGGTCTGCGTGGCGTACGCAGCGTAGTCACGGAAACGCGCCTTGAGCGGTGGCACGGATTTGATGAGATCATCACGCAGGACGATGGGATACCGTTTGCCACTGCTCACCGTAGTCAGAATCTGTTCCGCAAACCCGTTGCCGTCAAAATCTTTCACGTACATGATTGTTGGTGCGCTGTCGGATGCATGTAGACGTCCATTGAGTCCCAGATTACCCACCAGAAAGTCCACGCGGCCGTTGCCGGCAAAGTCACCCGCGATGATGCGGTTCCACCAACCTTCACTCTTCGCGAGCCCCGGTATCGACATCGGTTGCAATCGACCACCGCCCGTGTTGCGATAGACGGTGATCGGCATCCACTCGCCCACAACCACGAGGTCGACGTTGCCGTCGCCGCTCACGTCCGTCCACAGAGCGTCCGTGACCATGCCCACATGCACGAGCGACGGCGCGCGTGCGGCAGTCACATCGGTGAAACGACCACGGCCGTCGTTGATAAGGAGCATGCTCGTGGGATCGCGACCGTATCGACCGGCAACGGCGCGACCGCCGACAAAAAGATCGACGTCGCCATCGCCATCAATGTCTGCCGCAGCCGCGTGCGAGCCGCTGTTCGACTCTGGCGGCACGAAGCCGTCCGCCTTGTGAAAGCGTCCACCGCCATCGTTGAGATACAGTCGGTCTTGCAGCGCTGGCGCCATGTCGGAGTATTCCGTGCCGCCGCTCACGACATACAGGTCCGGCCGTCTATCGCCATTCGCGTCAAAGAATACGGCGCCAACATCCTCCGATACCGAATCAGGCTCGAAGACGCCGGGATTGCTTCGCACGAATCGGCCATTGGGCTGCTGCAGCATCAACTGCCCAACCTGGTCCTTCGCGCCACCGAGGAATAGATCGTCGAGTCCATCACCGTTCACGTCCGCAACGGCGACGGCTGGCCCTTCCATTGACAACATCTTCGGAATGAGTCGTTCACGATCGAAGTCGACGAAATCATTCTCACGATGGGTGTAGTCGAGCCCAACGCCCGCAGTGACATCAGTAAAGAGGGCGGGGCCGGGGTTTGGGTTCGCAGACGCCGTCGCGGCGGACGCGACGTGCATGGTAATGCGCTGATTCGCGTCTACCTGCCGCACGACACTGACGCGACTATCCGGCCATCGCACCAGAACAGAGTCAGCCAACGCGCTCGGACCGAGTCCGAACGTCAACAGCGGTTGCACACTCGACTGAAAGCCGCGTACCGGTGATTCTTCCTGCATGAGCACGTTGCCGCCAGCAAACACTGTGACACGAGCACCTACCGCAAAGCGGTTCATGCCGTCGCCGTTCAGCGCTACCTGCAAATAGTGATTGCTCGCCTGCTGCACGCGTACGTTGTTGCGATAAACGAACGCCTCCATGTTGACATTGTTGACCACGAGGTCGAGCGCACCATCTCCATCCAGATCGCCGTACGCCGCGCCGTTTGAAAAGCTGGGTGTGTCCAGTCCCCACGCAGTACTCGCGTTGCTGAATGAGAGGTTGCCGCCATTCCGGAACATGTAGTTGGGGATACGCGTCGAGCTCATCGCGTCCACCAACTGCAAGAAGTCTACGGGTTTTCCATTGTAGACCGCTTCAGCCGCCGTCTGGTTGGCGAGCGACGAGATGTAGTCCTGCGAGGTGACGTCTTTCGCCAGTCCGTTCGTGACGAAGACGTCCTTGAGCCCATCGAGATCGAAGTCAGCGATCAGCGCACTCCAGCTCCAGTCTGTTCGCGACACGCCAGCGATCTGTCCAACGTCACTGAATGTTCCGTTGCCGTTGTTGCGTTGCAGCATGTTGCGCATGAACTGGTGATGGTAGCCATTGCGCACCTTTTGCTGGTACACATCCCACCCTTCGAACGACGAGGTAGTCCGCAGGCGGTACTCGTCCTCGGGCAGCATGTCCGTTGTGTAGATGTCTGGCCAGCCATCGTTGTCGACATCGGCGATGTCGAGCCCCATTGAGAAGTAGCTACTATATGGCATCTGCGTGTCGAGCGATTCGACGAAGGTGCCATCGTGATGGTTCAGGTACAGGTAGTCGCGCTCGAAGAAATCATTGGAGACATACACGTCTGGCCAGTCGTCGCGATTGACGTCGGCGACTACGATACCGAGGCCAAACCCCACCTCGCTGCCAAAAACTCCAGCCGCCGCGCTAACATCCGTAAAGTGACCCTTGTCATTGCGGTACAGTCGCGCCCCGCCAAGGGAATCGCGAACAGTGCGCGTGTTGCGCATGCCAAAACTGCTGACGGGTCGCGGTGAATTGTTGATCACGAAGAGGTCGAGATCACCATCCCGATCATAGTCAAAGAATACGCCCTGCGTCGAGTAGCCACCGTCGGCCACACCGTACTGCGCCGCCAATTCCTTGAAGAGCGGCGTGCCCGAAGCATCGTTGCCCTGATTGACGAACAGTTGGTTGGCCCGCGTCACACCCGCCACCTTGCCAGCGTGACATACATAGATGTCGAGCTTACCGTCACCATTGACGTCCGCAAGGGAGACGCCGGTTGTCCATGATGCGTTATTGCGCACATTCGCTGCGTCAGTCACGTCGCGAAACTGAAAGCGACCGTCGTTGCGATACAGTCGCGGCCCGCCCTCATTTGACGTTAACACAATCTCGGGGAGGCTATCGCCGTTGAGATCGCCAATGGCCACACCACCGCCGTTGTAATGGTTGCGGTAGGTGAAGACGTTGATGTCTCTCGTGTCGGTTACGCGATTGACGAAATCGACACCGGTGTAACGCGACGGTAACAGGGAAAACAAATGACTGTCCGCCGCCGGCATCACCGTATCGCGTTGCCCGACAGCGCTTGCCTCCGTACTGCGCACCGAAGCGACGGGGCGCGACGCATTGTCGCCGCCACTGCACGCCAGCAGCAGCGCAGTCAGCGGCAGCGTCGCCAGCCATGGAGTAGTGCGTTTGAGCATGAGTGGAAAAATAGCCTGCCTCTGGAGAGAGACAGGCCATTTCTCGTCCATCGGACGGAGTAGCGAAATGGAACTGCTTAGTATCCCGGATTCTGCTTCAACAGTGGGTTCGTGGCCAACTGCGACGCCGGAATCGGCATCAGGATGCGGTATGGTTCGCGCAGCTCCTTGAATTGGAACTTGGCGGTGAAGATGCCACCACGAATCATGTCCTGACGACGCTTGGCC
>JAYSVL010000443.1:0-4091 GCA_043718595.1 Gemmatimonadaceae bacterium | reverse complement strand
AGCAGGGTGGCGAGGCCGTCGTCATCATGCCGGCGGAGGAGTTCGACGTCCTGAGCGCGCGAGCGGCGCAGCCGGACCGGCTCGTCGATTTTTTCCGTTCGGCGCCTACCGGCGACAAACCACTGGCGCTCGACCGCAAGCGTGACGTCACCCGCGTGATAAAGTGGTGATCGTGCTCCGCTGTCTCGCGAGCGGATCCAGTCGGGGACAGGCGTAGAGGTGTCTGGGTTCCTGCTCGATACGAACGTCGTCTCCGAGCTGATGAAGCAGCGGCCGGATGCTCGCGTCGTGTCGTGGGTAGATGCGACGGCGGAAGACATGTTGTATCTCAGCGTGATCACGATCGGCGCGGTGCGAAAAGGGATCGACCTGCTCCAAGACAATTCGCTGCGCCGAGCCGCGCTTCAGGTGTGGCTTGACCGTGACGTACGACTGCGGTTCGCAAACAGGCTGCTGGTGTTCGACGACGCCGTGGCCGAACGATGGGGGCAACTGGAGGCTGTCGCGCGGCGGCGGCGCCTGACGCTTCCAACAGTTGACGCACAACTTGCTGCAACCGCAATGCATCATGGCCTCACATTTGCCACTCGCAACACGGCCGATGTCGCACCGACTGGCGTTGCCGTGTTCAATCCCTGGACAGATTGACGGCACTTTTCCTCATTCGCGCTTGGCCATCCAGTAATCGCGGAAGCTTCGCAGTCGCGGAAGCGACTCCCGATCCTTTGCGCGATTGGTCGCCGCCTTGCTGCGGATGATGTCGTCGGGGTGACAGACGTGAAACCCTTCAACGTCGACCCGTCGCTGCCATGCGTCCGAGAAGGTCTCAATGCCATCCGGAGCGAAGATGAGGTCGAGATCGAACGGCCCATTCTTCAGTTGGACGAAGTCTTTCCCGCGCTGCACTTCGTCGGCTTGCGTCGCGTCCAAGGCAAACCCAAGCTCTCGTAACGCGGCCACAAGGGCTCGACCGTTTGCGTCTGTTCGCTCGACAAAGACATCCGCGTCCTGCGTTGTGTCCGGGAAACCGAGAAGGATTGCGCCAGATTTGCCGAGGAATAGGTAACGCACGTTGTGGCGTGCGAAAGCATCCCGAATCTCTTCGGCCTGGACGTATTCAAACCGCGATGCCATAACCCAGCCAACTCGGAAGATTGGCATCACACCACGCGCGATACTCCGCGGTTGTCTCGAACGAACGGTACGTAGCGTCGTCCAGGACGGGCTTGTAGGTACGGATGAACGCATACCGGAACCGGACGCGAAGTGGTCGCTGCGCAGCTGCCTCAAACTCGGCGAACCACTGAGCGCGCTCCGCCCGAGTCGGCTCGCGAACACTTGGGTCTTGTGCACTACTCGCGTTCGGTTCGGCGTCGGAAGCACTAGTCACGTAAGTTCGAACTCGACGTAGGGTGGTGACGTTCTTTGAAGATGATCCTACGCGCAGCGCATGGACACATCGACGGGATCAGGCTCACCGAGCGGCATCGCACTGCGGGGTTAGTTGGCGATCGCCGACATCGATCGCAACACGGGATAGTACGTCGGCGACGGCGTCATGCCGAGCACGGCATCCATGATGTTCCACCACATGAATCCGTCGTCCGAGCGCGGGTCGAAGAGAATAAACGCGAGACGCGCGAGCGGCTGATCCATCTTGATGATCAACGAACCAGCAGGCAGTGTTTGCTCAGTGTTTTCCCATGCGCCGGTGAGCGTGCGCCCTTTGTGCGTGCCCTGATATTCGCGATCGGCCAGCACGTTGGTGGCAATCCTGAAGCGCTCACCGGTGAGCGGGATGTCACGCGTGGTGACCGTGTACGCGATGCCGTGCGCTTCGAGTCGATCGATTACACTGGCGATCATGCGCTGTGTTGGTGTGCCGCCACCGCCGCCACCAAAACCACCCCCGCCTGCGCGTCCACCACCCGGAGGCGGCCCACCTGCACCGCCCGCCCCACCACGACCACCACCGACTGGTGGAACTGGCGCATTCGCAGCAACGCCGCCTGCAGCGGGCGCTGCGCTTGAATTCGGAATCGCCCACACGCGAGGGGCGAGACTTGTTTCAGTTGGCTGCGTCGTGCCATAGAACGGCAACATCTCACTGGTGACCGGAGCGTCGGCCGCGCGCAAACGATATGGGCGGTCCGGCACGTACGGGTTGCGCGTGGATACCGTGGGCGCAAAAACAATACGCTGTGGCTCCGGTGCTTTCACCAACTGCTGACGCACCGCAAGTTGATGTCCAATGATCGATTCCGCGTTCGCTGCCGCGACCACGTCACGCACTTTCTCACCGTGTGACGCGACGTAGCCCAACACTTCTTCTAAGAACCAATACGTTTCGGTGATACGCGTCTTGAACGAAGCATACGAATACGTCTCGGTGAGCAAACCCAGAATGTTGCGCACTCCATAGTAGGTGGACGTATAACGCGGCTTGGCCAACTCGGCGTCAGATCGCCAGGCACGATCGGCACCGGTACCGGAAACTCCACCGTAGTAAAACCAATCCGATCCGTGTTTACTCTTGATACTTTTGGTGACCTCGGGCAACAACACATCGCGCAACAAACTCATTTCGGCTTTCGAGTTGTTGGGATTGAGCGACGTTTCATACGTCATGTTGAAGCCGCTGTTCGAGCTGCCGTCCGTGGTGTGGAGGTCCATCGCGACGTGTGGCGCGTAACGCGTGAGCAGCCCGGCCATTGATCGTGCTTCGGCCGTTTCCATCTTGGTGCCGTCGCGATTGAGATCGAAGCCCTGCGCATTCTCGCGTGTGCCCATGCCACCGACAGGCCCAGCCTGACTGCCGCGATTGGTGACATTGACGCGTTCGTTGCCATCGGCATTGTAGATGGGGTTGATGAGCAGCACCGTGGTTTTGAACCACTCGTTGCGTTCACCGCGTGCAATGGAGCGCAGCAACCAGAGCAACGCTTCCTTCCCTTCCACTTCGCCGGCGTGAATGTTGGCCTGGATGTAGACGCGTGTCTTTTTTGTCGCGAGCACCTGCTCCGCCGACGCACCAGGCGCGCCAATAACGGCGAGTGGCAGGGGGCGGCCTTCGTACGTGTAGCCATAGGTGGTGAGATGGATCTGTGGAGACGCGCTCGCCGTTTTCACCGACGCCGCAGATCCTTGCGGTGATGCCGCCGCCATCTGGCGCATGTATGCGATAACGTCGTCGTAGCGACTCGTTTCCGCGTAGTCAGTGCGTTCGGGACGGGTGAGCCAGGCGTCGCTCATGGTGCGTGCGGGTCGCGTTGCCTGCGCCGCCAAGTGTGTGGGCACGGCACTTACGCTGACGAGCGAGAGGGTGAGCAGCGTGCCGGCGATTCGTGAAAACCGAGGCAAGTTCATCGGACAACTCGAGAAAGGGTCAACGTGGAAGGCGTGTTGTAGTTGTCGCGGAACAATTCGTAGTGATCCTGGATGGTGCGCAGCTGACGCAGTGCGGGTGTGATGCCTTCACGCGCACGAACGATGACTACGATGCGTGTTTTGCCCTTGGTGAGCGACAACGGCACCACGACGTCAACCGTAGCAGAGGTGGCGCCGGAGACAGTCACGGTACGTGTAGCAATCACGCTGTCTTCCACCACGAGATCGAAGCGTTGCGACTCGCCAGCGCGCGCACCGCCTGCGGCGACAAACGTGCAGGCGATCGTCACTTCGGTATCGTCGAACGTCGTCATCGTGTAGTGCAGCCAGCCGAGCGTTTGCCGAAAGGATTGTCCGCCGGACGAGCCGATGATGGCGTTGTGCGCGTCATAACCGTGCGCGGCTTCGCTCTGTGCGTTGCCCACATCGACGACATCAACGACGCGACGATCGAAGCCCGGTTCGGTGAACGAGTTGGCGACGAGAGCAAGCGCGAGCAGGATGGCGCGGAGAGGTGGCACGGTGCAGTCAGATCGGAGCAGACGAAGAAGGGAGCGAGCGTGAGAACGGTGAGCGACAAGGACGAGCTGGCGGAACAATCAAGACAACTCCTTCTGTGCCGAAGCTACCGCCGGCGCGCGCATCGCGGAATGTGTCTGGATCGTGCGTGTCGCTGCGGGACTCACTCGGGGAACGGCACGCCC
>JAYSVL010000442.1:0-4091 GCA_043718595.1 Gemmatimonadaceae bacterium | reverse complement strand
ATGACGCCGTTGCCCGTGTCATCCAGATCGCGCACGCGTCGTAACGCGGCCCACGTCCCCACATCGTCCCACTCAAAGTTGCCCGGAACCACGGCCAGGTTGTGGCAACGTTCCAGCAGTCCGCGATCAATGGACACGGACGTCACCAAGGCAGCGAACGCGTCGAACTTGCCTTGCGCGAGCATCGGCAGCCCGAGTCGCAATTCCGCCGTATGCTCCGTGAGTTCACGCAGCACAACCTTGGCGCGCCAGACAAAAATGCCGCTGTTCCAGAGCGCGCCCTGATCAATCAGCATGTCGGCCAGGGCCGCTGTGGGTTTCTCAACGAAATGTTCGACGCGGCAGGCGCCCCCTTCTGATCGCGCGACGAGTGGATCAACAGGTGCTCCAGGTTGCAAGTAACCGAACCCCGTTTCGCAACGCGTCGGTCGCGCGCCAATCGCGACCAGCAGCGGCTCCGTGGCCGCAACGAGTGCGGCACGTCGCACTGTTTCGCGAAACTCTGCGGCATTGCCGACGGCGAGGTCCGCGTGCAGCGCACAGAACACAGTATCAGGACCGCCGCGGCGGGAAATTTCCGTGGCGCCCCACGCCAACGCCGCCGCGGTGCCCAGGGGGTGCGGTTCGATGAGCATGTTGCCGATCGGCACGCTGGGGATGGCGTCGTGCAGCGCATCCGCAATGTCCGCACTCGTCACCACGAGAACACGTTCCGGCGGAACGAGCGGTGATAAACGCGCCACCGTGTCTGCGATGAGTGGTCGCTCACCGACGAGCGTCAGCAATTGTTTGGGTCGGCGCGGAGTGCTCAGGGGCCAAAAGCGCGTGCCGATGCCACCCGCGAACACCACCGCCCACAACGCGAGTTTGGTGTCGACCGCAGTTTGCGGTTCGTGCGTTGGGAGGGTGTCAAGCTCCGTGGCCGGTTCGTCGGTGACAACGGCGATCGCATGGGGGTCGCTGGATCGAGACTCGGTCATCGCTCATCGCGTTGGGTGGTGATGCCTCGCGACGCGAAAGGACTCGCGTACGCGACTGGCGCCTGTGCCGACAACTCCACAACATACGCAACGCGCCCCAACAGTCGCCAAGCGCCACGCGCATTCTTCTCTGAACCAGACCTACAGTTGCCCGTGTCAACGCTGCATCTGACGAATGGCGACCACGCCGCCGACGGTATTCGACGTTCTGGCGTACCTGGAACGGTGCTGCCATGGAGAGACATTTTGCACGATGGTGCGGTGCTCGCCGACGATGATCAGCAGGCATTCGGACGTGCGCGGGCCGCGTTTGTTGTCGACCGCGGATGGGCAACTGCCGACGAGGTGATCACCGACCTTGCCGCGCGCGACGCGCTCGTTGATGCCGCCGGCGCTGAGAGCGAGATCGTGCTGTGGTTTGAACCGGATCTGTACGATCAACTCCAGCTGGTACAGATCCTCGCCCGCCTTTACCGCCGTCCGCGAAGCGACCGGCCTCGCATCACCATCGTGCCCGCCGACTGCTACCTCGGCCCACTCGCGCCGGAGCGGTTTGTGCCACTGTATGACGTGCGACGCGACATTGGCGCTGATGCGCTGCACTGTGGCGCAGACGTGTGGCGCGCCTTCACCGCTGCGTCTCCCGTGGGGCTGCTGCGCGTCGTCGAACAACTGGATCCGAGCAGCGAGGGCGTAACCTACAGCGCGCATGAACGTGTTACGCTGCCATACCTCGCTGCAGCGATGCGCCGTCAGCTCGAGGAGTATCCGGACGCGCGCAACGGTCTCTCACGCACAGAGCGCCAGTGTTGCGAAGCCCTTGTGCCTGGACCGATCACGCTTGCCGCACTTTTTGCATCGTCGTCACAAGCCAGCGAATCGTGGTTCTTTCTTGGCGACTGGAGCTTCGCTTGGTATGCACAACGGTTGAGCGAGTGCGCCCGACCCGTGCTGGAGCACACCAACGGCACACCGGTGTACGCGCCCGCACCCGGCGGCGATGCCCGGCGGTTCTGGGAGCGTCGCGTGCAACTGACCCCATTTGGCCGCGAGGTGGTGTGCGAGCGGGCCGACGTGATTGAAGCGAACGGCATCGATCGGTGGATTGGTGGCGCGCATTTGACCACGGCACACCACTGGCGGTGGGACGCTGGTCTGCAGCGCCTCGTTGAGCGAGTCACGCACGCCACTTAATGCTGCATGTCGTGTCGCATCGGCAACGCATCCGCGGCCACGCCATAGCGGCCCATACGCGCACGCATGCGTCCCGCGTGAAGGCGCACACCGGCGCTCAGCGACAACAACCGTGCGGCGCCGTAAAACTCTGCTGGCACAAACACCGTTGGCAGTCGGCGCGCTTCTGGACGCGCGACCGCCAGTTCAAGGAACGGCGCAAACTGCGCGCCAGCGAGGCGCAAGCCGGAGCGATGCGCCGATGACACGGACAGTGTGGCGATATTCCATCGCGTCACACCGATGATCTGAAAATCAATGTGCCCTGCTTGCGTGCGAAACGGGTCGAGTAAACGCTCGTTCTCCGGTCGCTCCGTACGCTCCACACGCAAGGCGAACGACGCAGCGCGCCACTCCATCAATCCCTCAGCGAGCATGCTCGCAAAGCGGAATGCTCGCACGCGTGCCAGCGATTCATCGGTGCGCGCATACTCCGTTAACAGGTAGCGTTTCGCGCCATCGGACGTCGGTCGGTTCACACGCAGGGACACACTCACCTGTCGGTGATCAAACGCTCCGCCCTGCACAATGCCTGGGGATCGCACAAAAGCGCGGCTCACCTGTCCTTCGACACCGTCGGCCGCAAACACGGTCAGTCGCGTCGCATGCGAATCACCAAAACGTGACCAGCGTGGTGCGACAAACGGTGCATACGGTTCGTCACCATTAAACACACCATGCTCGAGCTGCACGCCACGTCGCGCGTCGCCAAGGGCGACCGCACCAATCGCTACGGCGCGTTCGATTACCTGCGCATGATGATGATTGACGGGATATTTCTCGAAAGGCCGCATCATCGGGTCATCGGTGCCATAGGGCGTGAACCCTTTGCCTGCCGACACGGACACGCGCGTCAATCGTCGCGACGGAGACACCGCGGAGAGCATGGCTTCATGCACGAACGTGTGCGGGTGACGACGGTCAACATACCCTTCGCCGTACATCCCGGCGTTGAGTTCGCCGCGTCGCAGCGTGTATCCTTCGAAATTCAGTGTTCCAGCAAACTGCAACGCGCCGCGACGGACCTCCGCCATCACGTTGGGCTGCGTGAGGTAGCCTTCGGTGAAGGCCGCGCCGAGATGCGCTGGGTCGGCGCGTGTCACAAGCGTCGTCGCCATCACGCCGAAACGCGCGCCAGAGGTTGACTGCCCCTCGACGCGCGTTACGGCACCGCTACTCACGATGGCAAGCAGCGCGCGTGCAATCCGTGTCACGAATAGCACGCGCGCGCCAAAAGCTACTTCAAGGCCTTGTACTGATAGGCCAGAATGCCGACACCACTCGCCTTAAAGATCACGTTCTTCGTCGTGCCCTTCGCTAACGGTCCAACCGACTGTGTGTCGGACGCGACCACGGCGCCTTTGCTGTCGAGAAACTCGACAACCACGCTGTACGTGCCCGCGGTCGCGCCTTGTTGTTCCACTGACAGCGTGAGCGAGCCTGAGTTCGCCGTGCGCTGGAAGCTCACGACGTCCACCTTGGCGGGCAGGGCTTCCGCATACGTCTGGTACTTCACGAGCGAATCCGTCCACGCCTTCTTTTCCGCCGGCAACTTCGCTGCGCGCAACAGGCCCTGCGACGCGTAGGCGTACATCATCCACGCGTCAAAATTGTTCGGGTCGATCGCGACCAGCTTGCCGACTGGCTCCCACATCTTTGTGAACATGTCGCGACCGTAGTACGTGGCCGCCAGGTTACGAAGTGCGTCACGCGCCTTGGGATTCTTCTGCGCTGCGGCGTCAAACAATGCCAAGGCGTCATCGCTTCTGTTAATGCGAGTCGCCATCACACCGCCCATCGTCAGCGCGAAGTCCGTGTACTTCGCGGGCGACGCGAGCATCGGCGCGTAAATCGTCGGGATCTGCGCGGAATCGCCCG
>JAYSVL010000441.1:0-13133 GCA_043718595.1 Gemmatimonadaceae bacterium | reverse complement strand
ACCTGCGCTGTTACCGGCGTACCATCCCTGCGCGGCCGTCAACGCGGGATCATCACCACTGCCGCCGGCACGTGCCGCATATTCCCACTCGGCTTCCGTCGGCAAGCGAAAGAGCGCACCGGGGTTGGCGGCGTTGAGACGACGGATAAACTCGTCGATGTCGGCCAGCGCGATATTCTCGACGGGACAATCACCACAGCCAACAAAGGCACTCGGATTGCGTCCCATCACCGCGCCGAACTGCGCCTGCGTCACTTCCGTTCGCTGCAGGTAGTAGTCGGTGGAGATGGTCACCCGATGCACCGGACGTTCATTGCTAAAGCCCACCGCAGATCCCATGTCGAAACTGCCAGCGCGAATGAGCGCAAACTGGTCGAGCCCAAACGCGAACTCGAACGGCGGCAGGACGAGGTCGTCGGACACGACACTAATCAGGTTGGTACTTTCAAAACGCAACGCGTGCGTCCCTGCACCACTGATGGACAGGTCAGTAAATAGCGCCGCGCCCTGATCGTTGGTGAGAACTGTTCGAGTGCCATACAATGTGCCGGTTCCGCTAGCGAGGGTCGCCGTCACCGCCACGTTACGTTGTGAGACCGGAGCGTTCAGTGCATCGCGCAATTGCACCCGCGGTTGTGTCCGCATCACCAATCCGCTGGTCACGCCAGCGGGTTGTTCGGCGAGTGCCAGCGTGAGCGCGCGCTGTTCGACGTTGATCGTTTGCGTCGCAAGTGTTGGCAGCCCCGGTGTTGAAAACCGCAGCGTGTGCGGACCGAACCCGGTGATCGACATCGCGGTAAATCGCGCGAAGCCTCGTGCATCAGTGGGCGCTGACGTTGCGCCTGTGAGTGTGCCGCTGCCGCTCGCCACCGATGCGGTGACGACGAGCCCTTCTTCCATTGTGTTCTCCCCGAACACGTTGCGCGGAATCACTTGTAGGGTCGACAACGATGCCCCGCTGGGCACAAAGAATGGTTGCGACGCGACGAACAAGTCGACTACGGGCTCCGTGACCACCACCGGATCTGCCGTCACCGCTGTTGCCGCGTCCGACATAAAACGCAACACGACGGGACCAAAACCTTGTACGCCGAGGTCGCTGAAGATGGCGCGCCCGTCGCTTCGTGTGACGGCGAATGTGTTGCCGAGCAGTCGTCCGGTTCCAGAGGCGATTGACACTTCGACCGTTGTGCCAGGGACGGCCCGCAGGTCGCCGGCCGGGTTGCGCACTGTCACCGCGGGCGCGCTGCGGAACACCATGCCGTTGTATGCCTTGGTGATGTTCCACGACAAGGCCAGCGACGCAGCCGTGGTAGGCGTGTCACTCGCAGTGCTGCTACCGCACGAGGTAAGGACAGCACTGCACACGACAGTGCTGACGGCACGGGGCCATCCGACGCGGGCGCGAAAAAATCCCCCTGTCATGAACGCTCTCCACGCCACAGTTAGAATTTGCTCGGTCGCAAATGCGACTCGCGCATGCTACCCACACAACGCACGAGTGCGCGAGCCTGTTGGCAAGAGGGACACGTCGCCAGAGAGCTGTTTTGTGACCGGCCAGATGTTGGGTGCCGACTGCGGGTTAAGCACGCTCCCCTCGCGCAGCTAGACTCCGCTTAGGCGACTGGCGCGGATCAGGGCCGGGCATGCATAGTGCAGTGCTGTGCCGCAACCGTGTACGTCGTGTCGCGACGTACACCGCTTTGTCCTTCCGCCCCCGATTCATGCCCACGTCGCACGTGTTCGGCCGCCGCCTCGCCGCCGCTGTGGTTGCTGTTTCCTCGTTCGTCGCGATGTCGCGCTCGGCGCAAGCGCAGGCCCCGACGGCGTCACTTGTCATTACGGCGCAGGAGTTTGCGAGCCGACGAGACGCGTTGGCCAATCGCATCGGTGACGGCGTGCTGGTGGCGTTTGGCGGACGCGCACTCGTCCACGATTTCAGTACGTTTTTTCAACTGCCGTCATTTCACTATCTGACGAACTACGACGAACCCGACGGCGCGTTTGTCATGGTCGTGCGCGGTAAGCGCGCGGCCGGCACGTTGTTTGTCACCAAGCTCAATGCGCGGACCGCGTTTTATTACGGGCAGCGTGCCGACACGGCGAAGACCGTGCAGCAGTACGGACTGCCTGCCAGATCATATGCGGCGCTGCCAGCTGTGCTTGACTCGCTGGCGTCGTCGGGGATGCCGTTGTATGTGCTCAGTGACGTCGAGGATCTGGATTTTGCCGCGTCAGATTCGCTGACACGCGGGCGCGCCTTCCTCACGTCGTTCGCTGCCGCGCATCCCAAAGTCGTGGTGCGCGACGCCATGCCGCTGGTGCTGCAGTTGCGCGCGAAGAAAAGCGCCACCGAGCTCGCCCTCATCAAACGTGCAGCCGAGATTAGTTCAGAAGGACATCGCGCCGCCATGCTGACGCCCGACCCCGGGCACGAATACGAATTGCGCGCGTCGCTCGAATACACGTTTACGAGACTCGGTGCCGAGCGTCCAGCCTACGGGTCGATCGTCGGCGCGGGCATCAATGGCACACAGCTGCACTACATGAAAGATACAGATCCCGTGCGTCCGGGTGATGTCGTCGTGATCGATGCCGGTGGTGAATATCATGGCTACGCGGCGGACATTACACGTACCATTCCCGTAAGTGGGCAGTATAGTCCTGAGCAACGGCAGTTATATCAATTGGTGCGCGACGCGCAAGACGTGGCTGAACGGAATTCACAGCAAGGGATGCGCGCGAGTGTTGCGGCGGACTCGTCGGTGATTGTACGCACGCGAGGTCTCGCCGCGCTGGGCTTGATCCAGAGTATCGACGCCTCGTTCGATCCTCCCTGGCCCGTCGATTGCGCGGCACAACCGGCAACGTGTCGTCAAGCCAACCTGTGGATGATTCACGGCATCTCGCACGGCATTGGGCTCGCGGTGCACGATCCGGTGCAAGCGTCGTTTGGTGATCGCACGTATCAGATCGGCGACGCCTTCACCATCGAGCCTGGCATCTACGTGAGTACGCGCGCGCTCGACGCACTGCCGGACACACCGAAGAACCGGGCGTTCATCACCGCAGTAAAGTCGACGGTGCTCAAGTACCAGAACATCGGCGTGCGCATCGAAGACGACTACATCATCACCGACAAAGGTCTGGAGCGCATCAGTTTGGTGCCGCGCGAGATCGTCGAGATTGAGGCGTTAATGGCGCAGCGTCGCAAGGTGGTGCCGTAGTTAAGGTGCCACTTGCGGCAAACGAAAAGCCGCGCGCGTGACGGACCAGAATGTATTGTCCGCCCTTCTGTCGCGAGGCACTCGCGGTGCGGCTGAGCGTTCAGGCGACCTCAGTCGTATATAATGCAGCATGGGGACGCGTCCCCATCGCGCTGACATCCGCCTCCTTCAGTCGCCCTGTGCCTCGCATTTTCGTCCAACTGTTCGGTCTGCTTTGCGCCGTCGTCACCTATGCCACGCCGCTGGTCAGTCAACCTTCCGCCAAAGTCGCCACTGCGGTGCGTAGTCGCTCGAGCCCCAAAGTCGATGGCGTGCTCGATGATGAGGTGTGGAAACGCGCCAACGCGATAGACGACTTTAGCCAGCAACGTCCGGTGCCAGGCGCGGCACCAACCGAGCGCACGATTGTCTATCTCGCGTACGACGACCAAGCGCTGTATGTCGGCGCGCGGATGTTGCGCGAGCGACCCGAGCTGATCGTGCGCAACCTGTCCCGGCGCGATGGCATGGGGAACGCTGAGCGTCTCACCATCACACTCGATCCCCAACGTGATCGACGCACCGGTGTGGGATTTGGCGTGTCCGCCTCTGGTGTGCGATCGGACTTTCGGCATACGCAGGATGAAGACATGCGCGGACGTGAGAGTCAGTTTGATCCCGTCTGGGCGGCGGCGGCGCACATTGATTCGACCGGCTGGACGGCCGAGATGCGCATCCCGTTTTCGCAGTTGCGATTCCCGCCTGGCGCAGAGCAAAAATGGGGATTGGAAATCGATCGCTGGATCCCGGACAAAAACGAAGATCTGCAGTGGGTGATGATTCCTCCCAGCGAAACGGGCTACATCTCGCGATTCGGCACGCTGGCCGGCCTCGTGGGCGTGAAGGCGACGCGACCAGTAGAGTTTCTGCCATACGTGGCAGGTGACGCCACGCGGCGCGCGGTGACCAGCGTCGACAATCCGTTCAAACAGCCCTATTCGGGTCGCGTCGGTCTGGACGCCAAGGCTGCGGTGTTTGGCAATCTCACACTCGATGCCACCATCAACCCTGATTTCGGACAGGTGGAAGCTGACCCCGCCGAAGTGAACTTGAGCGCGTTCGAGACGTTCTTCGACGAACGACGCCCGTTTTTTGTCGAAAGCAGTGAGATGCTTCGCGGTAACGGCGCGCAGTACTTCTACCCGCGTCGCATCGGTGCGCCGCCGCACGTTTCAGTCACGGGGGATTTTGTCGATGTGCCACGATCGAGCACAATACTCGGCGCGAGCAAGTTGACCGGACGATTGCCCAGTCGCACGACCGTTGGCGTGCTGACCGCGCTCACCGCATCAGAAAACGCCCGCGTGCACACGCTGGACTCGCGGTCCACGAGCAGCATCCCCGTTGAGCCGCGCACAGCGTACGGGTTGGTTCGTGTGCAACAAGAAGTCGGTCGGCAAGCGTCAACGCTCGGGGCGTCGTTCACTGCGACGAAACGCGATTTCGCTGGCAACAGTGCGCTGCAGTCCGCGCTGGTGCGTGACGCATACTTTGGCGGCGCCGACTGGCGATTGCGGTTCCAGCAAGGGAAGTACGCACTTACCGGCTTCGTTGCCGGGTCTTACGTGTATGGCGACACAGCCGCGTTGCGTCGACTGCAAACCAACAGCACGCGGTTTCTCCAGCGGCCAGACCTCACCCACGTGCGCTACGACCCGTTACGTCGCTCCATGGGCGGATATTCGGCGCAGATCCGCGCCGATAAAGACGCAGGGCGACGCATTCTGTGGGGCAGCGAAGTGAAAGTGGAATCGTCCGGATTCGAGATTAATGATCTCGGTCGCATGCAGTCGGTCGATGACATTGAGTACAACGCGGACATCCAAATTCGCGAAACCGTGCCCAGCAAGCGCCTGCAAAACTGGCGACTCGGTTTCGACACTCGCGGTTCGCGCAATCTCGGCGGGGTGCAGCAGCAGAACAGCTTTAGTCAGAACACGTCGCTCACATTCATGAACTTCTGGAATCTCAACGTGCGCTCCAGCATCGACCTGGCGGTGGTTGACGATGCGTTGACGCGCGGCGGACCACTGATGGGACGGCCGCGTGAGTTCAAACAAGACATCCGGCTGAACAGCAGGTTTGGTGCGCAGACATTCTGGCGGGTGAACGGCGGCTATGGGACCGACGAATTTGGCACCACGCGCACGAACGTTGGCGGGCAGGTGACGCTCCGTCCATCGGATCGTGTGTCGCTGTCGGTCGAACCCAGCTGGCAGAGTGGTGTGGATCCGCGCCAGTACGTCACGCGCATTGCGGGAGGCACTCGCACCTACGGCAGTCGTTACATTTTTGGCTACATCGATCGCACCACCATCTCTACCAAGTTGCGCCTGAATTACACTTTTACGCCAAACCTCACTCTGGAAGGTTACGCCGAGCCGTTTCTCGCCAGCGGACAGTATGGGCAGATGGGTGAGCTCACCGCACCGCGGAGCCGTCTGCTGCGAGAATATGGGACCGATGGCACGCGCGTCACCATCGATTCACTCGGCACGCGCACCATCACCGACGGTGCGGACAGCTTCACCATCAGCAATCGTGATTTTCATGTGCTGTCCTTTCGCTCAAACGTGGTGATGCGATGGGAATGGCAGGCGGGAAGCACCCTGTTTGTTGTCTGGCAACAGAATCGACGCACGAGTGAGAACTACGGGCGAGCCGTTCGTTTCAATGAACTATTTCAGACAACGCGAGCGGCCGGCGACAACTTCCTGTCCGTCAAGTTCAGTCATTGGCTGCCAGTGGCGTTCGGCGGCCGATAGGCGACCAAGACTCGCTTAACAATGAAGGAAATACAACGAGGCGCACCCGCAAATTGGTGCGCCTCGTTTGATGCGATGGCCTCGATCGCGCTAGGGGCCGAAGCCAGTTGGTGCCTTCTCCTCTGACGGAGTGCTCAGCACCTTGGCAAAACACCAGAAGGTGCCGACCCACACGAGCACGAGCGCGAAGATCATCGTGATCCATCCACCAGCTGTCATGGTCGTCTCCTCAGTCGTTTGGTGATTTGTCGTCAAGGTCGAAACCGGCGGCGCGCAACCGGCGCTCACCCAGGAACGTCACGATGAGCAGAAATACAAGGATACCGGCGATTGTGAACATACCCGCCCGCGCACCAGTGTTGGCCCACGAAGCCGCCAGCGAGGACTTGAAGTTCTGCACCGTGAAGCCGACAAACACGATGATCAGGTACGCCGGGGCGATGTACTTCATGATGATTTTGTACACCGGCGGAATGGTGATGGCCGCACCATTGTGCAGCTCTTTCCACCCGCGATCGATGCCAAACACCCAACCAAAGTAGATGATCTGCACCATCGCCAGCACGAAGATCAGGTACGTCCCCACCCAGAAGTCCACCGTAACCCAAAAGGACCCGCCGGCAGTGAACCACAGTGTGAGAAACGCGCCGGCGGTGCCGATCGCCGCGATCACGGTGGTGGATTTCGCATGCGAGTAATTGAGCGACTCTTTGACGTGGGCCACCGCCGGCTGGTACATCGAGAGCGAACTGGTAATGGCCGCCAGAAACAACATCAGGAACCAGAGTGCGCCGACGATGTTACCGAACGCGCCCATGTGCGCAAACACCACGGGTAGCGTGGCAAATCCCAGACCGAAGGAGCCTCCGGCGACAGCGGCCGTGGTGCCACTCAAGCCGAGGAAGACAAACGCTGCGGTCAGCGTGATCATGCCGCCAAAGCCCACTTCAAACAGTTCGTTCGTCGCGCTGGCCGTCAGTCCGGACAGCGCAATGTCATCCTTCCGCTTCAAGTACGAGGCGTAGTTGATGATCACGCCGAACCCCACCGACAGCGAAAAGAAGATTTGCCCGGCGGCAGCCAGCCAGGTGTCGAAGTCTAAGAGCTTCGAGTAGTTCGGATTCCACATGTACCCAAGCCCGTTGATCACATTCTGATCCGGATGCGTCGGGTCGGGCGTGCCGAGTGTCAGTACCCGAATCAGGACAATCAGCGCGCACACCGCCATCACCGGCATCGCCCACGAGACGAATTTCTCGATGCCCTTGGAGAGTCCGCGAAACACGAAGTAAATGTTGATCGCAAACACCACCACCCACGTGATCACGGTGAACAACGTGTCGCCGGTAAACAACACGCCGTCGGCAGCCGTGCCGGTGAAACTCTGATAAAAGGCCAGTGCCGTCGCCGTTTGCGCGGCGATTGGTGCCGCGGGATCGACGCCCACGCCGCCCGTGAGGTATTTCAGGAAGTAGCCGAACGTCCACGTTTCGATGAACATGTAGTACGTCGACACGCCAAGCGGGATGAGCACACCGATGACGCCGAAATACCGGGCGAAGACACCTTTGCCGACAGCCCCCATGATCATCGGCGCCGAATGCAGTCCCTTCTTGCCGCCGTATCGTCCCATCGTCCACTCGGCCCAGCCGATTGGGATGCCGAGCAAGAAGAGCGCGCAGAAATAGGGAATCAGGAATGCACCACCGCCGTGCGCTGCTGCCTGCCCGGGAAAGCGCAGAAAATTCCCGAGACCGACCGCCGATCCGGCCACGGCGAGGATAACGCCGAGTTTTGAGCCCCACTCTTCCTTGTGTTCCGCCATACTGGTTGTCCTTGTGTCAGAATTGGCGAGTCAGCCGCCGAGGGCGTTCGTTGGCGGTCAATATGCATGCGCGCTCAGCCGCGCGCGACAAGATATCAGCGCTATTTCGCCACCGGCTCCCTGCCTATCTCTGGTGCGCTCGGACAATATTCCTCTGGCTCACACCTGAGCCGTCTTACGTCCTGCGGCGGGCTTCCCCACACCGGTTGCGTCCTGACACTGATGCCAGTGCATGTGGTCAAACGAGGGCTCGATATTCCGCTCGCTGGCGTTCCCGATCAGACGGTGACCGAGGCTCGGCCGGTGTCGCATTTGGCGGTCCTGCTGCGGGACTACCACGACCTCAAGGCGCGAGTGGCCGTCGAACCCGGCGACTCGGTCCGGCTTGGGCAGCCACTCTTCGTGCATCGCGCGCATCCGGAGATGCGTTTCGTTGCGCCCGGCAGCGGACGGGTCGAAGCCGTGCATCGCGGCGATAAACGCGCGCTGCTTTCGGTGGTCGTTGCCCTCGAGGGCGACGAACCCTCGGTGGATTTCGAAAATTTTTCGCCCAGTGCGTCATCCGATGCGGCGCAGGCGCGGGCGCTACTGCTCGAGTCGGGTTTGTGGACCGCGTTTCGCACGCGACCGTTCACGCGCGTACCGCTGCCAGATAGTGTGCCGCACTCAATTTTTGTGACCGCGATGGACACCCACCCGCTGGCGCCGGACCTCGACGTTGTGCTCCAAGGGCGGGAGGAGGAGTTTGCCCTCGGCGTGTCGGTGCTGTCACTGTTGACCGAAGGACCGGTGTTCGTTTGTCGTCGCGCCGGATCATCAATGGGCAGTGCAATTCGTCCTAACCCGCGCATTCGCATAAAAGAATTTGCCGGCAAACATCCGGCGGGCACTGTTGGATTTCACATCCACACGCTCGATCCCGTCAATCGTGAAAAAACGGTGTGGCATATCGGCGCACAGGACGTGGTGCGCATTGGCCAGCTCTTTGCCACTGGCCGTCTCGACACGAGTCTGGTGATCGCGCTGGGGGGGCCGCAGGTGACATCGCCACGGTTGCTGCGCACGCGGCTCGGTGCATCGACGACCGAGTTGGTGGACGGTGAACTGCAGGGCGGTGACGCGCGCGTGATTAGCGGATCAGTGCTCAGTGGCGACGTGGCGCAGGATGACGTGACCGGATTTCTCGGGCGCTATCATCAACAGGTGACGGTGGTCGCCGAAGGGGGAGGGCGCGAGTTCCTCGGCTGGATGGCACCGGGCGCGAATGCATTCTCCGTGACGCCGGCCTTTCTCTCATCACTGATGCCCAGGAGACCGGTCAACCTCGATACCAGTCTGCGCGGTTCGCGTCGCGCGATGGTGCCGATTGGTGCGTACGAACGTGTGATGCCGATGGATATTCTGCCAACGCATTTGTTGCGCGCCCTGACGGTTGGCGATGTGGAGTGGGCGGAAGAACTGGGTGCGCTCGAACTCGACGAGGAAGATCTGGCGTTGTGTTCGTTCGTGTGCCCCGGCAAGTATGAACACGGTGCGGCGCTCAGACGCGTGCTGACTGATATGGGAGCGGAACAGTAGTGTCGGCCCTGCGTCGTCTGATGGACCGCGTGGGCGCGCCGTTCGCCCCGAGCGGGAAACTCGCGCGCTTCCACACCGTGTACGAAGCCGCCGATACGTTTCTGTTCACGCCTCCGTATCGCACGTCGGGCGGCCCACACGTTCGTGATGCGCTGGACCAGAAGCGCATGATGATGATCGTCGTTGTCGCGCTTTTGCCATGTGCGGTGATGGCGATGTTCAATACGGGTTATCAGGCGTTTCTCGCCGTGGAACAGGGTGGCGCGCTGCTGGATTCGTGGCAGGCAAGTGCGTATCGCGGCATGGGGCTCGCCGTCCGCAGCGGGTCCGTGCTCGGCTGCATGCTGTATGGCGCACTGCACTACCTGCCGGTGGTGGTGACGACATTTGCGGTTGGCGGCGCGCTCGAAGTGCTGTTCGGCATCGTGCGTGGCCACGAGATCAACGAGGGGTTGTTGGTGACCGGGATGCTGATTCCGCTCACACTGCCAGCCACGATTCCCTTGTGGCAGGTTGGCCTTGGCACCGCGTTTGGCGTGGTGATTGGGAAAGAGATTTTTGGTGGCACCGGAATGAACTTTCTCAATCCGGCACTCGTGGCGCGCGCATTTCTCTTCTTCGCGTACCCGGGACAGATCTCCGGCAACGTGTGGGTCGCTGCCGTGCCGGCCGATGGTCGATCGGGCGCGACGTGGCTGTCAGCGTACGCTGAAGGTGCCGGACACTTGCCCGGGCTGACCTATACCGATGCGTTCCTCGGGTTGATTCCTGGGTCGATGGGCGAGACGTCCACGCTCGCGGTGCTGATCGGTGCCGCGATCTTGCTGGTCACGCGCATTGGCGCGTGGCAAACAATGGTCGGCGTGGTTGTTGGTACGGCGGTTACGGCGATAGGACTCACTTCAATCGGCTCGGCGACCAATCCGATGCTTAACTTGCCGTGGTACTGGCATTTTGTGCTCGGCGGTTGGGCGTTCGGCACGGCGTTCATGGCGACGGACCCTGTCTCGTCCGCCTTCACGCGCACGGGAAAGCTGATCTACGGATTTTTCATCGGCGCCTTGTGCGTCCTCATTCGCTGCGTCAATCCGGCGTATCCGGAAGGCATGATGCTCGCCATCCTGTTCATGAACATGTTCGCGCCGCTGATTGATCATGCGGTGGTGCGCGCCAACATCAAGCGGAGGGCCGCCCGGTATGCCCGCACTGCAACGTGACTCCGTGGGGTACACGGTCGGCTTTGCGGCCGTCGTGTGTTTGGTCTGCGCAATACCGATTGCGGGTGCCGCCGTGCTGTTGCGTCCAACCCAGGAAGAGAATCAGCGCGTCGACCGGCTGGGCAAAGTGCTCGGCGTCGCGGGACTCATGACCAGCACCGAGAAACTGTCGCGCAGCGACGTCATTGCCCGTTTCAACGCGAACATTTCGCCACGCGTGATCGACCTCAAGTCTGGCGCGTACGTTGATAGCGTGGACGCCGACAGCTACGACCAGCGGTCCGCGTCCCGCGACCTGGCGCAAAGCGATAAAGCGCCGGACAATAGAGCACGCGTGTTGCGCGTGCCACGGTTGGCGACGGTGTACGAAGTAAAGTCGGAGAACAAGATGAAGTTGCTGATCATCCCGATTCAGGGCTACGGCCTGTGGTCGACGATGTACGGCTACATCGCACTTGAGGCCGATGCGAGCACCGTCTCCGGTATCACCTTCTATGAACATGGTGAAACGCCCGGATTGGGTGGCGAGATCGAGAACCCTCGCTGGCAGGCGCGCTGGAAGGGGCGTCTGGCGTTCGACTCGGCAGGCAAAGTTGCGCTGCGCGTCGTCAAGGCCGCGACCGGGCCTCCTGCATCCGACCCTTACCGCATTGAAGGTATTTCGGGCTCCACCATCACCTCGCGTGGTGTGTCCAACACCATCGATTTCTGGCTCGGGCCCGTCGGCTTCGGACCCTACCTCGACCGCTATCGCAGTTCCCTACCCGCAAAGGCATCCTGATGCTCGATGCAAAGACCAGGTCCACAATGCTGGACCCGTTGATCGACGAGAATCCGATCGGTCGACAGGTGCTCGGCATCTGCTCCGCACTCGCCGTGACGACGATGATGTCGACGTCAATGGTGATGGCGCTCGCGGTGACTGCCGTGTTGATCGCGAGCAACGTGTCCATCAGCCTAATCCGCAACTGGATCCCGTCGAGCATTCGCATCATCGTGCAACTCACCATCATCTCGTCGATGGTGATTGTCTGCGATCAGGTGCTCAAAGCCTACGCGTTCAGTGTGTCCAAGCAGCTGTCGGTATTCGTCGGGCTCATCATCACGAATTGTATTCTGATGGGTCGCGCCGAAGCGTTTGCGATGGCGAACGGGCCAAAGGCGAGCTTCTTCGACGCGGTTGGCAACGGCGCCGGCTACAGCCTGGTGCTGATCCTCGTCGCGTTGATCCGCGAGCTGCTGGGCTCGGGCCGATTCTTTGGCATGCGTGTCCTGCCGCTGGTGACCGAAGGTGGCTGGTATCAGCCGAATGGCCTGATGGTGTTGTCGCCCGCTGCGTTCTTCCTGATTGGCGGACTGGTGTGGGCGCTGCGTGAGTGGAAACCCTCACATCGTGAGAAAGAAGCGTCTGTCCACATTGAGTCGCCGTCACATGATGTACCCGTGTTGGTTGTGCGGGACGCGACGCGCAAACAAGCGGCCTGAGCGCGCGATCTATGGTCAGTCACTACCTCAGCCTGTTTGTCAAAAGTGTGTTCGTCGAGAACATGGCGTTGTCATTCTTTCTCGGCATGTGCTCACTGCTTGCCGTGTCGAAGAAGGTGAGCAACGCGATCGGACTCGGCATCGCGGTCACGTTCGTGCTCGGCATTACGGTCCCGCTTAACAACCTGCTGTTGCACACGGTGCTGCGCCAAGGCGCGCTGGGCTGGCTGCATCCATCGTTGGCGGCGGTTGATCTCTCGTTTCTCGTTTTTTTGAGTTTCATTGGCACGATCGCGGCGCTGACACAAATCGTAGAGATGGCAGTCGAACGATTCGCGCCGGTGCTCTACGGCGCACTTGGCGTATTCTTACCGCTGATCGCGGTCAACTGTGCGATTCTCGGAGGCAGTCTGTTTATGGACCAGCGCGACTACAACCTGGCCGAGAGTACAGTGTACGGCATTGGGTCGGGGCTGGGTTGGTTCCTGGCAATCGTGGCACTCGCCGCCGTGCGCGAGAAACTGCGCTACTCCAATCCACCGGTCGCACTACGTGGCCTGGGCTTGACGTTCATGGTGACCGGGTTGCTCGCCATTTGTTTCATGTCGTTTGCCGGCATTCAGCTCTGAGATGAACGCATGCTGACGATCCTTGTAGGGGTTACGACGTTTCTGGTGCTCGTGCTGCTGATGGTGGCGGTGCTGATGGGTGCCAAGGCGCGACTGGTGCAGAGTGGCGAAGTCATGATCCTCGTCAACAACGACCCGAGCAAGTCGCTGCGTGCGAAGTCGGGCGGAACACTGCTGAGTACACTGGCCGAGCAAAAGATCTTTGTGCCGTCGGCGTGTGGCGGCAAAGGATCGTGTGGTGTGTGCAAAGTGGAAGTACACGATGGTGGTGGTTCGCTGCTGCCAACGGAAACGGGTTGGGTGAGCCGAGGAGAGGCACGCGCTGGCGTGCGGCTCTCATGTCAGGTGAAGGTCAAGCAGGACATGAA
>JAYSVL010000045.1:0-2780 GCA_043718595.1 Gemmatimonadaceae bacterium | reverse complement strand
TTGAATTGCACGGATTCATTATCGACCTCGTGAGCCCGGACACGACGCAGGCGCTTCCGGCATCGTCAACGCTGACCGTGCGCGCACGCGTGCGGATGCTCTGCTCATGCCCCACGCAGCCCGGCGGCATGTGGGACGTGCGTGATGTCACCGCGCGCTTGGTGCGCGACAATGTCGTCGTGCGCGGAGTGCAGCTGGCCTACGCTGGTGAGCCGAGCATGTATACCGGCGTCATCGCGTCCGTCGATCCGGGAGTTTATGTGCTCGAAGTGCTCGCGGCGTCGCCCGTCTCGGCCACCTTCGGAATCGTGCGGCGTCGGGTCACGATAGCAAAGTGAGTTCTGGCACGCTGTGCGCGGTCGCCACCAACGGTCGCGTACTCTGCTGGAACGAGCGAAGCGAGCTGAACCCTGATCTAACGCGTCACCATCACCACGCCGGCGTATCCCACCGCGAACAACCGTGCGCTCACCCCATGTAGCGCGCGATAGAACAGATACTCGCGAGGAGGGGACATGCTTGGTAACGTACCGCCTCAGCGACCGTGGCGGGATGGGCCAGCGCGGCAGCGACGCGCACACCAAAACAAGTATCGCCGACGCCGGGATACGGCACCGCCGTAGCGTAATTGTACATTCAGGTGTATACTATACTATACATTGAACTCACAGGGACCTGCATGACCAGACTACTCACACCCCATATCGCGACCATGACCGAACTGCGCGAACCGCACAAGGTCTTGGAGCGGGCGAACGGACAGCCCGTCGCCATCCTGAAGAACTCGGCGCTGGTCGGCTACTTCGTGCCCGCCGAGGCCATCAGCAATACAGAACATCAGACGGCCACGCTGGACGAGGTGAAGCAAAGCCTCGCTCACCGTCGCGTCGTCAACCAACCGGTCCTCACCTACTTGAAGGACAAGTGACCTTCCGGCTGCTCGCACCGGACCTGGTCGAGGCAATTCACGATTCCATCCTGAACGCCGGAGAGTTGCAAGGTTGGGCGCGCGATAAATCGCTCGACGGGGCGCTTGCCCGTGTCAGCAACCGGCTGGCCTACAGCTTTGTCACCGACGTGTTTGATCTCGCCGCCGCGTACGCGCTTGCCATCGCGCGAGGTCATTGCTTCAACGACGGCAATAAACGGACGGCATTCCAGGCGATGGACGTCTGTCTTGATTTGCATGGAGTCCAAATCGCCTGGAATACCGAGGACGTCGCCGACATCATCATTCGCGCCGCGCAGGGGCTCGTGGACGAGCCGACGCTTGCCGACTGGCTACGTGGTCAGGCCGAAGCGCGCGGATCGTGAAGCAACGGAGAACGAGTGGATTGCCCCGAGCAGGCGATGGCGCGTGTCCTACGATGATGCCCGATAGCCTCGGTATCGCTAAATAAGTCTACGCATTAGACTTATTTATGACCCTCGCGGCATTCGCCCGACTGCTCGGTGCTTCGCCAAAGTGGGTGCTCAATACGATGAGCGCGCTCGGCCTCAAGCCGCGCTACACGCTCGCGCTCGCGCAGCGGTTAGCCATCACGTGCGCGGTACATGAAGGCGCTGGCATGCCCCTGCCGGGGGCGTACGCGATGGCGCGTCAGGCACTCAACACGTGGAACGGCGAGACGGCGTGCGTTACGCTGTCGATGCCGTCACGCGATGACGTCTGGCTGACGATCGACGTGTATCGTCTGATATCGTCTGTGAATGTACGACTGGCTGATCTGCGGGTATCGTACGCGCCGATGGTGCGGGGGCGACCGCGGACCAAGCGCGTCAACGCGTTAGACGCCGCTACGGCGTGGGGGCTCGACCTCTCACTCCTGCGCGACAACCTGCACAAGACCCCGCACGAACGACTCCGCCAACTGGACGCGATGCGAGCGTTCGCCATGAACGTACGGCGTACCTCAACCGCCGAACGCGAACGACATGTTTGAAACCATCCTCGAAGCATTCGTGGCGCGCGGCATCCGTTTCGTGCTCGTTGGCGGCGTGGCCGCCACCATTCATGGATCGGCGCGCTTTACCAACGACATCGACGTCTGCTACGATACGGCGCCTGACAACGTCGATCGCCTGGTCGAGCTCTTGACGGAGTGGAACGCGTATCTTCGTGGCGTTGAGGCCGGTCTGCCGTTCATTCTTGATCGGCGCACCTTTCGCACGACACCGTTGCTCACGCTCACGAGCACCATGGGCGCAATTGATCTGTTGGACCATGTGCCGGGCGTCGGCGACTATCGCGACGCCATGTCAGGATCCGAAACCGTCCGCATCGGGATCACCGAGTTCCGCGCACTTACACTCGAAACGCTGATCGCCTCCAAGAAGGCGGCGCGACGGAAGAAAGACCTTGAGCATCTGATTGAGCTGGAGGCGCTTCTCGCCATGCGAAAGCGTCGGTAGGCGTGGTGTCAGAGCGATAGCGGCGCCCCCGACCCCTTACTCCAAGTCTCTGGTCGTCATCCCGTCGTATTTCCGCAGCACCATCGCATTCAACGACCGCAGTACATCAGCCGCCCGCGTGGTGGCCACGTCCTCCGGCGCGTATGCCAGCACAAATGCCGCTCCCTGCTTGGCATACTCCATGAGCGTGTCGGCCACCACGGCGTCGTCGGTATAGAGACGGGACCACTTTTCGCCAAGCTTCGCGAGTACTCCTTTCGTCGCCCGTACCGCGGCGTCGTGTTCGGCGACGTCGCTCCCAGACGCGACGATGACGTCATCGCCCACGAATCCGGCAGCCCGCAGCGCAGCACCTGCCGCCGCCGCTT
>JAYSVL010000440.1:0-4102 GCA_043718595.1 Gemmatimonadaceae bacterium | reverse complement strand
GTCGGCAACATTGCCGGTGTCGCCGTCATCACCGTCATCACGGCAAAGGTCGCAACGGTGACACTCGCGCAGACCGCGCCAACGATTGTTGTCGGTGCCACTCAAACAGTTTCGGCAAGCTTGCGGGACGCTCGTGGCAAAGCGCTCACCGACCGTCCAATCGACTGGGTGAGCAGCGATCCCACCAAGGCGACGGTCACGAATGGCGTCGTTACCGCAGTCGCCGTCGGCGGTCCGGTCATCATCACCGCGACGAGCGAAAGCAAAAGCGCCACAGCGTCATTCACTATCCTCCCGGCACCCGTTGGTCGCGTGGTGCTCGATGCGAGCGCCACGGATGTGAACGAAGGCACCACGGTACAGCTCTCGGCGCGCGTGTTTGACACGAACAATCAGACACTCACCGGCCGAGTGATCACCTGGAGCAGCGACTCCACGCAGAACGCGACCGTTGATGCAACGGGTGTCGTGCGCAGCGTGCGCGCGGGTGTCGCGCGTATTCGTGCGCGCTGCGAGGGCGTCGAAACAACAGTCGACGTCACCTTTCACGGCCTGTTGTACCGATGGACGTTTTCGGAACAAGGCGGCGCTGGCACAACGTTTCGTGATGACCTGCGCGGTGCAACGGCATCGATCGTGCGCGGTGGTACGCTTGCGGCCACGGCGATCGCTGGGCAGGTCACGCTCACCGGTGGTGCGCGCGACAATGCAGACTATGTCGCTTTGCCGGGCAGTGTGCTGGCCAATCGAACCGACGTCACCATTGAAGTGTGGGCGACCTTACACTCGCTTAAGCAGTGGAGCCGAGTGTTCGACATTGGATCGGCGAGCACGAACGCACTGTTTGTGGCGTGGTCGCAGGCGGTAAACGCGGCATCGGATCGCGTTGGGTTTCTGGTAGGCGGTGTCGAAAACCGCGTTGACAATTCGATGGCCCCGTTTCGCATTGACCTGCAGCATCACATCGTGCTGTCGATTGACGAAGGTGGTGGAACGAATGGACGCACACTTATTCGCACGTTTCTTGACGGCGTCCCCAAGGGCTCGTTTGAGACGACGTATCGCATGCGCGACCTGGTCACCAACAACTTCTGGCTCGGCCGCTCCCACGTTGCTGACGAAACGGCGAACGCGTCGTACGATGAAGTGCGCGTGCACGATCGGGTGTACCCGTCGGCGGACATTCAGCAGAGTTTTGTGCGAGGTCCCATCCGCGCCGCGCCAGCGTCGATCCGCATTGTTACCCCGAACGGCATGCGCGACACCGTGCGCGGTGTTGCGGTGCGCTTTCCGCTCACGGCGGTCGGCGTAGATGCGGCGGGACGGCAATTCCCGCTCGTGGGTGCGCGGTGGACAAGCAGCAACACTGCTGTTGCAACGATCGACTCCATGGGTGTGGTGCAAACGCGCGCGGCGGGCCGGACGGTGTTTAGCGCCGCGCCTGGTGTAACGACTGCAACTTGGACCGCCGATGTGATACGGATACGACGCGTTACGGTCGATCCATATTTGGCAGCGCCCATTGCTGGCGCTCTGTGGGAGGTCCCCGTCGTGCTGATCGAGTACCTGCCAACGACAGACGGTAGCACGATTGACACGCTAAAGAGTCCGGACTTCTACTGGTCCAATCCAATGACCCTCGACTCTACTGAAACAAGGATTCTTACGTTCGCCCGACGAAGAAAGATGATGGTCGAGCAGGGGACTCGGTATCGTGGCTACGCCAACGCAGGCGCGATGCCAAGCCTCGGGTATCGCGTGGTGGAGCACATCATTGTCTACGAGCTGATTCCGCCACACCCAACAAAACGAGACGGCCGAATTCCTGGACTCCCGCGCTTCGAGAATTGGCACGCGGTCTTTGCAGACTTGCAGCTGGAGCCGCTCATGCGCGCGCGCAACGTTCGAGAAGTGTGGGTGGCTTGGGGTAGCGTCGATGGCAGCTATCCGTCGTACAAGCCCGGCGTGCACAATGTAGAGGACTTTAGATCCGGTTGGGAGTCGAATATGTCCAGCCCAACCACCGGCGACATCTCCAATAGCGATCGTGATCCGACCGACGCGCCTATCCTGTCGCACACCTACATCATCTACGGCATCAACTTCCGACGCACACAGGCCGAGGCGGTGCACAACGTTGGTCATCAGTTGGAAGCGATGATGTCATACGTCGCCAATCGTCAGGACGGCAACGACCGTCTCTTCTGGCGCGACTTCGTCGGAATCAACGGGGACGTCTTCGTTCCAGGACGTGCCGGTTCGACGCACTTCCCGCCGAACGCTGAGGCACGAGGTACGCCTCCGAGAGCCGACTACGACTATGTCAATCCCCGGTTCATCGCCTCAGACATCGAAGACTGGCGCCCCGACAACAGCGGCGCGAAGAAGTCCGTCAACGTCGACACGTGGGGGCTCTTGCGGTACCCATGGCCCGGCGAGTCCGAGTTTGAACAACGCGTTGAGTCGCAATGGTATACCTACTGGTTTCAAAACTTTCCCGGTCGCGGCAATCGTATTCCGCGCGGTAACAGCTGGATGACAAACTGGTGGGCCTTTGTCGGCGACTGGGACGCGGCGATCAGATCAGGGCTTGGATTGTACGCCGGGCAGCCTGCGGCTACCGCAGGGCAAGGAGCGGCCTACCTGTACGCTACGCCGCCGCAAGGTCGGCCCGTTACAGAACCGAGCTCCCGCGTTGTGCCGCGTCGGTAGCGGCAAACCATTCGACCATCTCTCATCCCCAAACCGTCGGAGAAATGATGAACAGTGCGACAATACGGCGAACACTCGGCGTCATGAGTGTGTTCATGTTCGCACACGCCGCGCAGGCGCAAGCCATTCGTGACGTAGATCTCGCGAAGCCGGAGAAAGACTCCATTCGCGTGGGCCCCGGCAAGTACACGCTGCGTTTGTCTCATGCGCTCATTGGGCCAACGTACACGATCGAGTACACGACCATATACGTCGATAAGCACGGCTCCGTCTCGCTGGCAAGCGACGTAAAGACGCGAACGGACAGCCTAAAGGAGGCCGCGGAATGTGCCTTAGACGGCGCGAATCGCGCGGCGTTGCGCGCATCAAAGGAAATGGACCTACCCGCTGCGATCGACCGCGTCAAAACGTTGTTCGCCGTTGCCAAGCCTGCCGACTGCAGCGAAGCGGTGATGGCCGCGGCCCGACACGTGTTGGCACCCGGCACCTTCATGCTGGATTCGAAGGCGATCTTCTCGATTCAGCCGGGCGAGGCAGTCGTAGCATCCGTCATGCGCGTGAATGGCAAGGACAGTATTGTGGTTGCGAGTGTCGTGTTCCGCTCGAACTTGGACTCACCTAAACCGTTCGTCAGCTACGGCTTGATATATCCGTGGGCACAACCGATGGCGCGTTTTCGGCTCGAGGCGCCGAATGCCGCCGGACAACGAGCGATCAATGACGACGCGTCGGACCCCGTCGGACCAGCACTCTTGCTTTCGCTCAACCTCCCAACGCCCATACCATGGCTTAGGCCGAGCGTGTTTCTTCCCACCGCGTTCAAAGACGGCGTGTTAGAGGGTTGGGGCGTCGGCCTGTCCGTTGGCTACAATGACTGGGCGTTTGTGCACATCGGCGGCGTCGTTGGGCCGCAACGCCGACTCAAGGTTGCCTATCGAGACTCCACGGCGACTGTGAAAGACGAGCTGACCGAAGAGCAGCTGACGCAGGTGGGCTACGCCTTTCGACCCGCCGTGGGGCTGACGGTGCACTGGACGGCGAATCCCTTTGGAAAGAAGCCGCCGGCGTAGTTGTAGTCGACCTGTTCGCCATCAAGGCGTAAGGATACGCACATGACAGAGACGGCAGTTTTGTTGTGGCTGTTCGCTTGCGTCGCCGCGCACGCAGCGGCGCAACAACCACAACCGTCCCGCGGCGAATAGATACCATATTTGCCGCAGAACATGCGGTGAAGCGGGTTGCTTTCGGGCCCAAGAACACCTATAATCACCGCAGATTATGCGGCGAAATATCACCTACATCCACCAAACGGCCAACTGGCCGACGTTCACATGGGACAGCGAACTGCTCGCCGGCCCACTGATTGCCGTGCGACACAAGCAGGGTCGGC
>JAYSVL010000439.1:0-13174 GCA_043718595.1 Gemmatimonadaceae bacterium | reverse complement strand
CCGAGATGTTTGGACTCGGCCTGTGTTTCATGCTCCGCCACTCCGACACCTTTGCCCTGTCGGACGCGGTTGGCGGTCACGCACGTAGCGTCTTTCTCGGATCTGCACGCGCCTACCTGCCAGGGTTTAACCTTGAAGCGGATCCGTTCCAGCACCCGCTGGTCCTCGCGCGCGCCTTGGCGCTGCCCGGCGAGCGGCGTCGTCTCGTGCAGCGTTTGGCCGAAGTGTCCGTGCAGCGGCCAATGTCCGAGCCGGCCATTGTGGACATTCTTCGCGATGCCCGTTCGGCGGCGTATGGCAAGCGTCCGGATGCCGCTGATGCGTTGCTTGCGACCGAATCTGGTGGCGCCGAACTCGATCGTCCGCAGTTGGTCATTCTCGTCCGTCAGTACGAGGAGACCGTGCGCCAGACCGAGGGTGAGCTCTCGCGAGCGCGGGAGCGTCTGCTCGACGCGCGCCAGTCGCTAGAGCTCGAGCGTGCGAAAACGCGCGCGCTGCGCACCACACTTGCCGCAGCGAAAGAGCGCCAACCGATCTCGAAACCGGCCAGCGATGCGCCGGAGTCGGTGCTGGAAGCCGTAGAACGGGCCGAGGCGATGTACGCGGACGCCCTGCGACTCCTGCCGTCAGCGTTCTCGTCCGCGCGTGAGTCCGTCTTCCCCGACCCGGACACGGCGTGGAAGTACCTCAAGTGCCTCGGTGAGGTTGGTCGGCGCCGTCAGGACCGCGCACTGAGTCGTCCGCTGGCTGAAGTCTTCCTTGATCTGGATGTCGACTTTTCGCCAGGACCGGCGGACCCTACGCGAAAGACGCCGTACGTGTTTGCCGACGGCAACGGCGAAATCGAATGCGCGGATCAGCTGCGTAAGGGCGCCAACCCGACGACGTGCCTGCGCGTGTATTTCACGTCATCCGCTGATGGCGGTTTTGTCATCGGCCACGTCGGCCGTCAGATCGAAATTGCACGACCCGTGGAGACGCCGCGACCGGCGTAAGCAGGCAGTGGTTCAGGGTGCAGGCAAAGGGCGCGGCCACGATCGGTCGCGCCCTTTGTGCATGCTGCCGATGCGGCTAGAGCTAGACAGCAACAGCAATTGACGCGGAGGCAATGCGAAGGCCCGCAGGGCGCACGCAGTTGCGCGCTTGGCAGCAACTGCAAGCAACTGCAACAGCGATTGAACCACAGGGGCCACAGGGAGACACAGGGGGCTCGCGTCACCCACGTTGTTGAAACTCCAAGAAGTTTTTTAGAGGGCGATACATCATGCATCCGCCCCTGTGTACTCTGAGTCCCCTGTGGTTCAATGCTGTTTGTTGCCGTCTCCTGACTCAAAGCACCAAGAAAATTCCCTCTAATTCCTTGAATTCTCTTTCAAGTTTGTTCGTGTCGCCTAGAGCGGCCGGTGCCGGAGTGCTCCAGGACCTCCGCGCAGCCTTGCGGACCTCTGCCCACCCTCCGCGTCAATGGCTGTTGCAGTTGCTCTTCAACTCAGGCACGCGCTCGCCGAGCACCATATCCGCGTCGGCTTTCAGACTATGGCTGCGTCTCGTGAAACGTGACACTATCCTCGTGCTGCAACGCGCGTCGTAGTGCCCACGCGTCGGAAAAGAGCACGACGGTGTTGCCCTTGTGATCAAAGATGCGCATTCGCGACGTGCCGCTGGCAACACGATCCACGTCGGCTTTCGGACCCGTGAGCCAGCGCGGAAAGCGATACGTCATTTTTTCAAAGCGACATGGGGCCGAGTACTCGTGCTCCAGGCGGAAAGCCATCACGTCGAACTGCAATTGTCCCACCGCGCCGACGATCGGTTGCGAACCGGTGGATGACTCAGCAAAGAACACCTGCGCCGCTCCCTCTTCGGTGAGCTGACGTAACCCACTGTCAAACTGCTTGCGTTTGAGCGGATCCGCGGGAATGGCGCGCGCAAAATGTTCGGGGGGAAAGCGCGGGATGCCCTGAAATTCCATCGCGCCGTCGCCACCAAGTGTGTCGCCAATGCGCAACGTGCCGCGGTCCATGATGCCAATCACGTCACCCGGCCACGCCTCCTCAATGCCGACGCGTTCCCGGGCCATAAACTGTTGCGGCGCCGCCAGTCGCAGCGCCTTACCTGTCCGCTGGTGCAGGACGGACAGTCCGGCTGTGAACTCGCCGGAAACGATGCGAACGAACGCCACGCGATCACGATGCTTGGGGTCCATGTTCGCCTGAATCTTGAACACAAAGCCTGTGAAGCCGTCCTGATCCGGTTGGATGTCGCCCGTCGTGGCCGTACGCGGGCCTGGCGGTGGCGCGAGCTCGAGAAACTCACGCAGAAATGGTTCAACGCCAAAGTTCGTCAGCGCACTACCAAAAAATACCGGTGTGAGCGTGCCGTCGAGCACGCGTGCATGATCAAATTCATGCCCGGCAGCATCGAGTAGTTGAATGTCGTTGGTCAGGCGCGCGTACGCGGCCTCACCGACAACATCAAGGATGCGCGGATCATGGATGTCCGCGTCTACTACACCGGCGCGCGATGCGCCCCGGTCCTCACTGCGCTCAAACATGTGGACACGACGATGCCGCCGGTCGTAGACGCCAACAAATACGTCATCGCGAAAGATCGGCCATGTTGCAGCGAAGCAATCAATGGCGAGATCTGCCTCCACATCCTGGATCAGCTTGAGTGGATCCTCACCATGGCGATCGCACTTGTTGACCAGCGTGAAGATCGGCGTGCGACGCTTCTTACACACGTCAAACAGTTGCCGCGTGCGTTCTTCCACGCCGCGACGGTTGTCGAGCAGCATGACCGCGCTATCGGCGGCGACCAAAGTCCGGTACGTGTCCTCCGAGAAGTCTTCGTGCCCGGGCGTGTCGAGCAGGTTGAGCTGGAACCCTTCGTACTCGAACTGCAACACGCTCGACGTGACGGAAATGCCGCGCTCCTGCTCCAGTTTCATCCAGTCGGATGTGGCATGGCGTGTGGCGCGTCTCGCCTTCACGGAACCGGCGAGGTGAATCGCACCGCCGTAGAGCAACAGCTTCTCCGTGAGCGTCGTCTTTCCAGCGTCCGGATGTGAGATGATCGCGAACGTGCGGCGTCGTGCGATTTCGCGCGCGCGGCGGTCGCCGACGGTCGACGCAGCGAGTGGGGATGCGGGGGTGATGGTGGTACTCATGCACGGAAATTAACAACGTGCGAACGGCGAAGGGGCCAAGCAATGGATGCTTAGCCCCTTCGCAGGCCGTCGTTGGAAACCGCGTGCGACGCGCTATTCCACGGTCACCGACTTCGCGAGGTTACGCGGCTGATCCACATTGCAGCCACGCATGACGGCGATGTAGTACGAGAGCAGCTGCAGCGGGATGACAGCCAGCACCGGTGTCAGCAAATCAATGGTTTCCGGAATGCGAAACTCATAGTCCAACTTTCCGGCGAGTGAGGGCTCATCGCGCGTGGTGATCGCAATGATCTTGCCCTTGCGCGCCTTCACCTCCTGAATGTTGGAGACGATCTTCTCGAACACCGAGTCATGTGGCGCGATGCAGACCACCGGCATCATCTCATCGATCAGTGCGATCGGGCCATGCTTCATTTCGGCGGCCGGATATCCCTCAGCGTGGATGTAGCTGATTTCCTTGAGTTTGAGTGCGCCTTCTAACGCGGCCGGGAAGTTGTAGCCACGGCCAAGGTACAAGAAGTTTGACGCGCGCTTGAACTCTTCCGCCAGTGCTTCGATCTCGTGCGCACGATCGAGGATGGACTGGATCTGTTCCGGAAGATTCGCCAGCGCTTGTGCGATCTCCCGGCCCCGTTCGACGGACAAGTTGCGGAGCCGCGCCAGTTTCAGCGTGAAGAGGGCGAGCGCCACGACCTGACTCGTGAACGCTTTGGTGGAGGCCACGCCAATCTCCGCACCGGCATGCACATAGATACCGCCATCATCTTCGCGAGCAATCGTGGAACCGACGACGTTCACAATGCCGAGGGTTCGCGCACCGCGTCGTTTTGCTTCGCGCATCGCGGCCAGTGTGTCGGCCGTTTCGCCCGACTGCGAAATAACGATGCACAGCGTGGTGGGGGTCACAATCGGGTTCCGGTAGCGAAATTCCGACGCGTACTCTACCTCGACGGGGATACGGCACAGCTCTTCAATCATCATTTCGCCAATCAAGGCGGAATGCCAGCTGGTACCGCAAGCCGTGATGATAATGTTGTCGATCTTGAGCAGATCTTCCTTCGAAATATTCAACCCGCCTAATTTCGAAAATCCTTCTTCGAGAATGAGCCGACCACGCATCGTGTTCTCGACCGTCACTGGCTGCTCGAAAATTTCCTTGAGCATGAAGTGCGGGTAGCCGCCGCGCTCAATCTGCTGTAGGTCCCACTCGATCCGGCTGACGGGCTTGTCTTTGATGACCGAGTCGAGGTCGAGCACCTTGTACCCGTCGCGCGTGATCACGGCAACGTCACCGTCATCCAGATAGACGACTTCGCGCGTGTGCGCGAGAATCGCCGAGGCATCAGAGGCGATGTAGTACTCCCCGTCGCCCAGGCCGACCAGCAACGGACTGCCCTTGCGCGCCGCGACCAGTTTGTCCTTCTCGTTGCTGGAGATCACGGCGATGCCGTACGTCCCCTCGACTTGATGCAGCGCTTCAATCACTGCGGCTTCCAAATTGCCGGCGTACGCCGCTTCGATAAGATGCGACAACACCTCCGAGTCGGTGTCCGACTTGAATACAAAACCGCGTGCCTCGAGCCCCGCCTTGAGCGCTGTCGCGTTCTCAATGATGCCGTTGTGCACCACCGCAACCGTGCCATCCTGACTCATGTGCGGGTGCGCATTGATTTCCGTCGGCGGGCCGTGCGTCGCCCAGCGGGTGTGTGCGATACCCAACGTTCCGTGAGGCGGGTCGCGATCGATGACCGCTTCGAGACGTGCGATCTTGCCAGCCGCTTTTCGCGTCTCAACACCGCGACCGTTCATCACGGCGACGCCGGCCGAATCATACCCCCGATACTCGAGACGCTTGAGTCCGTCCAGCAAGACGGGCGTTGAATCTTTACCGCCGATGTATCCTACAATTCCGCACATGGGCCTGGTGGTTCTGGGTGAGAAGAAGCGCTACGACGCGCTCCGACATAGATCGTATCGCTTCAGCCTGTCAGCGCAAGCGTAGTCAACGGTTGTCGTGCCTGTGCAACAAGAGCGCGCGCGTCTGCTTCGGTCGGACCCTCCGCGATAACACGGACAATCGGCTCCGTGCCGCTTGGGCGCAGATGCACCCAGCGATCGGCCCAGTCGAGTCGTAACCCATCCTGCGCGTCCGCTGTCGCGTCGGGAAACTGCGCACGCAGCGCAGTGTAGACTGCGTCGAGCGGCGCGGCAGGTCGATCGAGTTTGTCCTTGACGATGACATACCGTTTGCGCGCACCAACTATGGCGGACAGCGGGCGACCCTCTTCGGCCATCAGTTGGAGGACCAGCGCCGCGCCAACCGGCGCGTCCCGCCCCAGGTGCAGCTCTGGCAAGATCACTCCACCGTTGCCTTCACCGCCGATCGTGGCGCCAAGATCGCGCATCGCGAGCGCGACGTTGACTTCGCCAACTTTCGCAAAATGGAACGGCATACCCGCATCACGGGCGACGTCCTCGACCACCTTGCTGGTCGACAGATTCGTCACGACGGCGCCCGGGCGATGCCGCAACACCGTCATCGCCGCGAGTGCGAGCGTGTAGTCCTCGCCGAGCGCGCGACCATGCTCGCCAACGAGGGCGAGCCGATCGACATCGGGGTCGGTGGCGAATCCAACATCGGCCTCTGTCGCGCGAACCAACGTTTCGAGTTCACCGAGGTTTTCTGCGACTGGTTCCGGCGGACGATGGAAGAGACCGTCCGTCTGGTCGTTAATCGCGAACACTTCGCAGCCGAGTTCGGCGAGCAGCTGCGGCATAATCACGCCGCCCGCACCATGACAGCAGTCCAGCGCAACACGAAACTGGCGCTCGCGAATTGCATGGACGTTCAGGTAAGGCAGCGACAACACCTGCGCGACATGTCGATCAACCGCGTCAGCGTCGGACACAATCGAACCCAGCTTATCCCACGTGGCGCGCGGAATGCCACGCTCGAGCAGCGCACGCATATCCTCGCCTTCGTTCGACGAAAGAAACATGCCGGATGGCCCAATGAACTTGAGGGCGTTCCACTCAATCGGGTTGTGGCTCGCCGTAATGGCGAGGCCGCCCGCGGCGTGATGATGCTCGACGGCGAGCTGAATGGTCGGCGTTGGTGCCATGCCAACATCAATAACCGTGCAGCCGACGGATTGCAGTGCGCCGTGTACAACGCGAGTGAACATCGGCCCCGACACGCGACTGTCACGTCCAACAACGACCGTTCGCACGCCAGCACGCGACGCCCATGCGCCGAATGCCGCCGCGTAAGTCGCCATGATCTCCGGCGTGAGCGCAGCACCCACGCGACCGCGGATCCCGGACACACTCACCATCAACCCTTCAAATTCCATCACGACCCTCGCACTCTCGGATTTCGTTCGGGGACAACAGGTTAAGCTATGCCGACGCAGCGATCGCACCAATCGAAATTGTATGCCACGTCACAATCAGTGCCGACGTTACACGCTAGAGACTTCCCTATGGCCCTGATCGTTACATGCGTGCGTGTAGCGAGCCCAGCTACACGACGTTCGCTGGACCTGTTCGGGGTCAGAACAGCACGATGGGCGCAACCGTGCCGGGCGTGTGACGGTCGGGTTTGGGAAACGTCGAACGCGAGGTTGCCCGCTCGAACGCCCCGACGCATGCGGGATCAAACTGCGTACCAGCGCACCGTCGCAACTCGTTCATCGCGTCGTCTTCGCGCATGCCATCCCGGTAGGGTCGTCCGCTGGTCATGGCGTCAAATGCGTCCGCGACCGCAGTAATGCGCGCCACAATCGGGATCGCGTGGCCGCAGAGTCGGTCTGGGGTGCCCAGTCCGTCGAAGCGCTCGTGATGTGAGCGAACGACGTTGAGCGCATGCGGCATTTCGTGCAGCAACGGGGCAAGCAGTCGCCAGCCAATCACCGGATGCTCCATCACATGTGCGTATTCATCAGAGGACAATGGGCCATCCTTGTGCAACACGGCCTCCCGCACGCCAATCTTGCCGATATCGTGCAACCGACTGCCGAGTGTGAGCTGCGCGAGCGGTTCCGCCTCGAGTGACATTTCGTCAGCGATGAGCGCGGCATATCGCGAGACGCGTGTGGAGTGCCCCCACGTGTAGGCATCCTTCACCTCCAGCGCGTCGGCCAGCGATTGCAACGAAGCCAGCAACAGCGCTTCGTACTTGCGGGTCTGCACCACCACGCGCTCTTCGAGTTGTTCGCGATAGGCGCGATTCTCCATCAGCAACCGCCGCTTCTCGAGCGCCTGGCGTACGCGCGTCTTGACCTGCTCCACGGTGAACGGCTTCGTCAGGTAGTCGAGCGCGCCGGCATCAAGGCACTGCACCGCGACGTTAACGTCGGAGAGCGCCGTGACCATCACCACGGCGCTGTCAGGCCAGCGCTGATGCACCTCGCGCAGCAGCGTGGCGCCGTCCATCTGTGGCATATGGTAGTCGCACAACAGCAGCGGAATCGATTCAGTGTCCAGCACAGCCAGCGCGTCGACGCCGGACGCCGCTTCGATGCAGGAGAACCCTTCATCTTCCATGATGCGACGCAGCATGGCACGAACCCCCGCCTGATCGTCGACAATCAGGCAGCGCGTACCCACAAGGTGTGCGTCATCACGCATGAGTGTTACGCCGCTGGCAGAGGGTCGCGGGGTCCCCTTGGCCAGCGTTCCGCATGCACAGACGCCGCGCGTGCAAGAGCGCGTGTGCGTACGACGGCATGCGCTCGCCGACTGGGCTCACGCGTGGTACCTTGCGGCTCGCCTTGAACCAACCGGAGCCCATGACGCGCATCTTTGACGAAGATCTCGCGGGCGGCATTGCCACCCGCGCCATTCACGCCGGTCAACGACCCGAACCCCTGTCCGGCGCGATCATGACGCCGGTGTATCTCACGTCCACCTACGTGCAGGATGCTCTCGGGCAAAACAAGGGGTACGAGTACGCTCGCGGGAAGAACCCGACACGCGAGGCCCTCGAACGGAACGTCGCGACACTCGAACGGGGTCGGCACGGATTCGCCTTCTCCAGTGGGATGGGATGCCTCGACTCCATCATGAAGTTGTTCCGGGCCGGCGACCACATCGTCTGTGGAGAAAATGTGTACGGCGGCACGTTTCGTTTGTTCGACAAAATTCTTCGGCATTTTGGCCTGTCGTTTACATACGTTGACACGCGGGACCCGCAGCGCGTCGAAGAGGCGATGACGCCCGACACGCGCGCTTTGCTCGTGGAAACACCAACGAATCCGCTGATGCGCCTGACGGATCTTGCCGCGATGAGCGTCATCGCCAAGCGCGCGCAGGCCCTGCTGATCGTGGATAACACGTTCGCCACACCGGTCTTTCAACGGCCGCTGGAACTGGGGGCTGACATCGTCTGGCATTCGACCACGAAGTACCTCAACGGACACTCTGATATGATCGGCGGCGTCGCCGTCGTTCTTGAGGACGACCTCGCAGCCAAGCTGCAGTTCATCAACAATGCCGCGGGGGCTGTCCCCGGGCCGTTTGATTGCTGGCTTGCGCTGCGCGGTACGAAGACGTTACCCCTCCGAATGAAGCAGCACAATCTGAACGGCATACGCATCGCGGATTTTCTGCTCGAACGACTCGGGGCTGAGCACGTCATCTATCCTGGCTTGACGAGTCACCCGCAACACGAATTGGCCAAGCGCCAGATGTCGGGCTTCGGCGGCATGATCACGCTCGATATGCGGACCAGGGAACGCGCCAGACACGTTCTGGAGCACGTGCGGGTGTTTTCGCTCGCCGAATCGTTGGGTGGCGTGGAAAGTCTGATCTCGCACCCAGCCTCCATGACGCATGCGTCCGTGCCTGCCGATCGAAAGTCGGACATGGGACTGTCCGATGGCATCATCCGTCTGAGCTGCGGCATTGAGGACGTGGAGGATCTGCTGGCCGACCTCGATGGAGCACTTCCCGCGTAAGCAGCGGAACTTGTGGCGCGCACTTTCGTAGGGTGTCGTAGCCGCTCGTTCCCGTTCTGACCCGCCTCCCGAGTTTGCTTATGACCACGCGCGTACCACTTACGCAGATCTCGTCCGTCAGCTGGGAGCATCCGGCCGATCGTGCCGCGCTGAACGCCCTTCGCGCCCTGCCAGGATTCGACGAAGTTGTACGGCGCATTGCTGGTGCGTTCGGTGAACGCGGCGTTCGCAACTTGTTTCTGGGCGACGCTGTGCTGATCGGACCGACGCAACGCCCCAAGTTGTATGCTGTGTACCAGGAGGTGCTGCAGTCGCTCGATTGGCCACCAGAGGGCCGTCCGGCGCCGCAGCTCTACGTCACGCAGACACCGGTGGTGAACGCTGGTGCCGTTGGGCTCGAACATCCGTTCATTGTGCTGAGTTCGGGGACACTGGAGTTGCTCGAACCAGAGGAACAGCGATTCGTGCTCGCGCATGAGCTGGGGCACATTATGACCGGCCACACGACCTACCGAACGATCGCCTTGATTGTGCTGTTCTTTGGCATGACGGCACTACCGATGCTGGCGTCGATTGCGCTCTTGCCGTTCCAGCTGGCATTACTCGAATGGTATCGTAAGTCCGAGCTCTCGGCCGACCGCGCCGGCATGCTCGGCACGCAAGATCCACGCAACAGTTTGATGACGTTTCTCAAGCTGGCTGGCGGTCGTGCCATGGGTGATACCGTTGACCTGGATGCGTATCTCCTGCAGGCCGCCGAGTATGAAGATGGCGGCTCGGCATGGGATAGCGTGATCAAGGCGCTCAACACGGCGCTCCGCGAGCACCCGTTTCACACCGTGCGGGCTGGGGAATTGCAGCGATGGGAGAAGTCGGGTGCATACGCCGACATCGTCGGTGGCGCGTACATTCGTCGAGGGTCTGAGGCGGAGCGACCGCTGCTCGACGACATGCGTGATGCGACGGACTACTACGCCGATCAGGCCAAGTCCGCCGCGCAAACCGTCGGTGACGCCATCAATCGTGCGGCCGACGCGTTCCGCGATGCATTCCGGAGTGCGGCTGGTAGCACGGGGACTAGCGACGAGGGCTCGGCTGGCGCGTCGTAGGCGCTTTGTAGGCGCGTCGTAGGCGCTTTGTAGGCGCTTTGTAGGCGCGTCGTAGGCGCGTGCCAGCGATGTGCGACTGGTCAGCATCGTTAGTTTTCGCGGGACCGTCGTGCTGGCGGTCCCGTTCCCATGCCCGATGAAGATTCTGCTCGTTGGCAGCGGCGGTCGCGAACATGCGATTGCAGACGCGTTGTCCCGTGAAAACACCACGCTCGAAATTGTTGCCGCGCCAGGCAATCCCGGCATCGCGCAGTTCGCGAGGCTTGTGGCTGTCCCCGTCACGGACATTGAAGCGCTGTGCGCGCTCGCACTCGCTGAGCAGGTCAATCTGGTGGTAGTTGGTCCCGAGGCGCCGCTGGCGCTTGGACTCGTTGACGCGATGCAGCATTGGGGTATTCCCGTCTTTGGCCCGACCATGGGCGCCGCCACAATCGAGACGTCAAAGGCGGACACCAAGGCACTCATGCAGCGCGCTGGTGTTCCCACGGCCGACGCGGAAACGCATCGTGACGCCGCGAGTGCCAAGCGAGCCGTGGACTCGCGCTTTGGCGCGCCAGTGGTCATCAAGGCAAGCGGGCTCGCCGCGGGTAAGGGCGTGTTCGTCTGCGCAACGAAAACCGAAGCGTACGAGGCAATTGATCGCATCCTGAACGACAACGTATTCGGTGCGGCCGGCACAGAGTGCCTCGTCGAGGCCTTCATGACCGGCGAGGAGCTTTCGCTGTTCGCGCTGTCCGACGGAACGAGTGTGCTACCGATGATTGGAGCCCAAGATCACAAACGGCTGCTCGATGGCGATCTGGGTCCGAACACCGGTGGCATGGGCGCGTATGCGCCCGTGTCGTTCTGTACACCCAAGCTGATCGACGACGTTACGGATCGCGTGTTGCTCCCAACGCTGCACGCACTGCGCAAACGCGGCACGCCGTTCACCGGACTGCTGTATGCGGGGCTCATGCTCACCGAAGAGGGTCCGCAAGTTGTGGAGTTCAATTGCCGGTTTGGTGACCCGGAAACGCAGGCCATCCTTCCGCTGCTGACAAGCAGTTTGCTGGAGCCGATGCTGGCGATCGCACGCGGCGCGCGCATACGCAACACGAGCCCGTTGCAGTGGCGGCCCGATGCTGCCGTCACAACGGTCGTCGCTGCAGCAGGTTATCCCGATTCGCCGCGTACCGGCGACGCGATTCACCTCCCCGAAACCAGCGATGATGTTCGCGTCTACCACGCTGGAACGACGCGTGCCGAGGATGGCACGTTACTGACCTCCGGTGGCCGCGTCGTCGCCGTCACGGCTGTGGCACCCACCTTTGCCGAAGCACAGCAACGCAGTCGCGAGGCGGCGGCGACTGTCACCTTCGAGGGCGCACAGTTTCGTCGCGACATCGGCTGGCGTGAGGCCGCTCGGCATGCCGGAACTCCCTGAGACTGAGACCATCGCCCGCGATCTGGATGCGGAGGTCTGCGGCGCTCGTATCATCTCCGTCGATGTTCGCAAAGCAGACGTCCTTCGGGAAACAGACGCCACCGCACTCGCCGCATCGCTGACGGAACGTGTGATCACCCGCGTGTGGCGACGCGCGAAGCTAGTGGTGATCGATCTGGCGAACGATTCGAAACGCGTTAGCGCGCCGCCGTTGTCTGAGCCCAATTTGACGTCAGGCCCGGTCGAATCCCACGTGGTTGTGCAGCCACGGTTCACTGGCGGACTGCTGATTGACGTTGGCACCCTGTCGGCGGAAGACACCGAGTACGTGGCTATCACGCTCCATTTCGACGATGGACGACGCTTGCACTATCGCGATGTGCGCCGACTCGGCACGGTGTCGCTCATGAGCCAAAGCCGATTTGCCGAGTATTCGCGCGCTCTTGGTCCAGAACCCCTTGACCCAGCCACCGACGATACCACATTTTCGGCTCTTCTTCGGGCCGGTCGACGGCCGGTAAAGGCGGTGCTGATGGATCAGCGTCGGCTGGCGGGCGTGGGCAACATTTATGCGAACGAGGCGTTGTGGCGAGCAGGGATCGATCCGTCGCGCGAGGCGGCTACCATCACGAACGCCGAGGCGGCAGCACTTCGAGTGGCACTCTGCGACGTGCTGATCGCCTCGATCGCCGCCAGAGGCACCAGCTTTCGTGACTACCGGGATGCGCGCGGAGCACGGGGTGCGTTCGTCGCGCAACTGGCCGTCTATGGGCGCGCCGGACAGCCGTGTACACGATGTGGGCGACGTTTGGTGGGCACGCACGCCATCGATGGACGAGGCACTGTTTTCTGCGCGAGCTGCCAGCGGTAACGGTCCGTGTTCACGGGCGGCGTTGTGACCGCAGGCAGCAGCATTGCCACGTCACCGTGGGCGCGACCTCGTAGGCAGCCCGCCGCCGTCAACGCGACGAATGTCACGCAGCTTGCCTTGGATGTCGGCGCGATCGATGCCGACGTACAGCGATTGCGCGATCAGGTTCGCGCCAGTGCACGCAATGTGCCGGGTGTGTACCTCATGCGAGGCAATCATGGTGAAACGCTCTACGTTGGTAAGAGCACGCAGGTGCGCACGCGCTTGCTGTCGTACTTTCGGTTGCCGTGGCCAGCACATCGACATGCACGGATGCTGCGGGAAACTACGCGCATCGAATGGGAAGAGACCCCAAGTGAGTTTGCCGCCCTGTTGCGCGAAGTGCGCTTGATACGAGCGCATTTACCCAGATACAACGTGCGCTCAGCGCGTCCGCTCGATCGCTGGTGGGTGATCACGATCGGTCATGGGCCTGCACCGCGCTTGCGCATTCAGCGAGCCAGTGCGGCCGCCCGCGCCCGTACGCACGCGTCCGTGGTGGGACCGTTTGTCAGCCGACGTCCACTGGCCGATGCGTTGCGTGTACTCAACGATGCGCTCGGGCTGCGCGATTGTCCTGAACGCGTGCCGATGGTGTTG
>JAYSVL010000438.1:0-4123 GCA_043718595.1 Gemmatimonadaceae bacterium | reverse complement strand
TCAACGGTGATCATCTCGCGTTGCTCGATCATCAGCGGCGTACGCGGGGTTGGTCCGGCGGCATCGTCACCAATGCGAACTGCGCGGTCACCGTCGTGGCGATGGCGCTCGCACCACTGCACGCTGCGTTTGGTGTCCGTCGACTATTCGTGTCAACCATGCAAGCGGTGTCCGGCGCGGGGTATCCTGGCGTGCCGTCGCTCGACATCCTCGGCAACGTCATCCCCTATATCGGCGACGAAGAACCGAAGATTGAGGCAGAAATTGTGAAGTTGCTCGGCAAACTCGACGGGGACCGCATTATCCAGGCGAAGATCGTGACCAGTGCGCACGCGAATCGCGTCGCTGTCGAACATGGACACACCGTCACGATGTCGGTCGCGTTCGAGCACCCACCTACACCGGAACTCGCGCTCGCGGAACTGCGCGCCTGGCGTGGTTACGCGCCTGTACATGGCTTGCCGTCAGCGCCCACTCCGGCGTTGATCGTGCGCGATGAACTCAATCGTCCACAGCCCCGTCGCGATGCCAACGCCGCAGGCGGAATGGCGGTTAGCGTCGGTCGCGTGCGCGCCGACAATCTCTTCGACTTGCGCATGGTGGCCATGTCGCACAACGTGGTCCGGGGCGCAGCCGGTGGTTCCATCTTAAACGCTGAACTGCTGGTTGCAACTGGTCGATACCGTGGGGCGGCGACGTCGTGATCGTCTGCAAGTTCGGCGGTACGTCGGTGGCTGACGCGACAGCGATCGAACGCGTCTGCGACATCATCAGCAGCAAACGCGCGCGGCGTCCCGTGGTGGTGGTATCGGCCTTGGGCGGCGTGACCAACGTGTTATTCGATGTCGCACGAAAGGCCGCGACCGGCGACCTGTTGGTAGCGCTGGACATGGTTGAACAACTGCGAGATCGCCATTTGTGCGTCGCGGCAGCGTTGCTGGCGGCTTCGCCAGGTGCGGACGACATCGCGAGCGAAATCGGCACCGCGTTCGACGAACTGGCGCACTTGGCTGAAGCATTCCGCACGCTTGGCTATCTGACACCGCGTTCACTCGACACGGTCGCGGCCACGGGCGAACTCTTGTCGTCGCAGATCATCGCCGCGTCCCTTCGGGCGCGAGGTATCGCGGCGGAGTGGGTGGACGCCCGTCGCGTCATGATCACCAACGATCTCTTTACGCGCGCCGAGCCAGACTTGGACGGGATATCGCGCGCCGCAATGGAACGGATTGCACCGATCGCGACGCGTGATGCCGTGCCGGTCGTCGGCGGGTTCGTCGGTGCCACGGCGCAACACATAACTACCACGCTCGGTCGTGGCGGTTCTGACTACTCGGCCTCGTTGTTAGGCGCCGCCCTCGGGGCAGAGGCGATTGAAATCTGGACGGACGTGGACGGAATGCTGACGGCGGACCCGCGTGTCGTACCAACCGCACGACTGATCGAGCGTATCCGCTTTGATGAAGCCGCGGAGTTGGCGTCATTTGGCGCCAAGGTGCTGCATCCAAGTACGATCGCACCCGCCGTGCAACGCGGCATTCCGGTCTTTGTCCTCAATTCGCGCAATCCCGAGGGCGTCGGCACGATGATTGCGCACGATGCCCCGCGCATGCCGGTACGTGCGATCGCAGGCAAACGTGATACGACGCTCGTCAAGTTGCGATCGGCGCGCATGCTGCTCGCGCCTGGGTTCCTGCGACGCGTGTTCGAGGTCTTCGAGCGACATCGTACGTCGGTCGATGTCGTGGCGACGTCGGAGGTGTCGATCTCCGTCACACTTGATGACGCATCGAATCTGGACGCGGTCGTCGCGGACCTGATGGAGTTTGGTGAGGTCGCGGTCGAACGACACCGGGGCATTGTCGCCATCGTTGGTGCCGGTATTGCCGATGGAAGTCGCGCACTCGCGGACGCCATCGCCGCACTCGGCGCGGTGCGGGTGCACATGGCGTCGCTCAGTGCCAGCGGCATCAACTTCACTCTGGTCATCGACGACGCCGAAGTGGTGCCCGCGATGCAGCGGCTGCACGCCACGTTCTTTGGCGCAACCACATGACGCCGCCGCTCGTGCGCGTGGCGCTCATCGGCGTTGGCCGCATGGGGCAGGCTATCGAAGCACTCGCGCGCTCGCGACAGTGCGAGGTCGTCGCGCGTTTCACTCGCGATGACGCACCACACGGCGTAACGAAGACTTCAATTCGCGGCGCGGTCGTTACGCTGGAGTTTAGCAGTCCAGAGTCATCGTTCGAGAACGCGATGGCGTGCCTGCGCGCGCAGTGTCCGGTGGTGGTGGGCACTACTGGGTGGGGGGATCGGTTAGAGGAACTGCAGCAAGCCGCGCGCACACATCAATGCGCTGCCGTCGTTTCACCAAACTTTTCCATTGGTGCGCAGCTCTTTCTCGCGATCGCCGCCGATGCGTCACGCCGACTGCGCCATCAACCGATGTTTGACCCACATTTATTGGAAACACACCATGCTGGGAAAAAGGACGCACCTTCGGGCACAGCGCTGGCCGCGCAAGCGTGGGCGGAAAGCAACTTGCTTCGCGAAGTGCCGATCACGAGCATTCGCACTGGATCGGTGCCTGGCACACACGACCTGATGTTTGACGCCCCGTTTGAGCAAATTCGGCTTGTCCACGAGGTGCGCGATCGACGCGTGTTCGCCGATGGCGCGCTTGTCGCGGCGCGCTGGCTCGTCGACGGTCGCAGTCCCGGCGTGTACTCGATGCAGGATGTGTTGAGCGAGGTTACCGCATGACCACAGCACTGCATCCTCCGCACGGTGCGGTGCGGCTCACCGGATGTGGAACGGCGTTGGTGACGCCCTTCGACGCGAACGGCGCCATCAGTGAATCCGAGTTGCGCGCACTGGTGGATTGGCAAATTGCCGAAGGCGTCGACTTCGTGGTGCCGTGTGGTTCCACGGGTGAGGCGGTGACGCTCTCCGCATCGGAGCATCGGCGCGTTGTGGAGATCACCGTCGAGCAGGCTGCGGGGCGTGTCCCGGTGGTCGCTGGCGCAGGCTCCAACGATACCCAACGGGCGATTCTGTTGTCGCGCGAGGCGATAGCCGCCGGTGCAACGCACCTGCTGCATGTCACCCCGATGTACAGCAAGCCAACGCAACGTGGACTGCTGGCACACTTCCGCGCGATTGCCGACGCGTGTGATGCGCCGATTATGCTGTACAACGTCCCGTCACGTACCGCCGTCAATCTCGAACCGGCAACGTGTCTGGAGTTGGCCGCCGACGCGCGCTTTGTTGGGGTCAAGGAGGCGTCCGGGAATCTCGCGCAGATCGGCACCATTCTGCGTGATCGACCGTCGAGTTTTTCTGTCCTATCGGGCGACGACGGTCTAACGCTCAGCGTGATGGCACACGGAGGTGATGGCGTCATTTCCGTCGTCTCAAATGTGCTCCCGCGTCTGGTGTCAGAGTTGGTCAACGCCTGTGCGCGCGGCGATTTCGTCGCAGCGCGATCTCTCGATCTCCGACTGGCACCAACGATTTACGCGGCCTTTGTCGAGTCAAACCCGATTCCCGTCAAGGCCATGCTGGCCATGATGAGTCGCGCGCAGAACGTGCTGCGACTCCCGCTCACGCCCCTGCTCGCGTCACACGAGCCACTCCTTCGTGCTGCGTTGATGGCAGCGCGCGCAATTAGCTGACGTTTCAACGCACACCCATGGCCATTCCACTTGACGAACTCGAAGCACGACTGAGTGACGCACTGTTGTTGGACACCGGCGCACCACTGCCAGTGGATGCGCAGCAACTCTTTGACCACACCATCACGTTGCTGGAACGGGGAGAGCTGCGCGCGGCGCGCCTCGACGCCAACGGTCGATGGCACGCCGTGGCGTGGGTCAAGCGTGCGATCCTGCTCGGCTTTCGCCTTGGGCGTGTGATTGAGATGCATTCGGGCAGTGGCGCCTTTCACTTTCTCGACAAGCACACCTTTCCGACGCGAGAGTTTCGTCTCGAGAATCAGGTGCGCATTGTGCCGGGTGGATCGACGGTTCGGCGCGGCGCGTACCTTGCACCTAATGTCGTGTGCATGCCGCCGATGTATGTCAACGTCGGCGCGTTCGTTGGACGCGGCACGATGATTGACTCA
>JAYSVL010000437.1:0-13296 GCA_043718595.1 Gemmatimonadaceae bacterium | reverse complement strand
CGAACCTGATGTTCTCGTCGATGGTGGTGTTGAAGACAAACGGCTCTTGATCGACCACCAGCACATGCCGACGAACATCGGTGAGCGGCAACGTTTTGAGGTCGCGACCGTCGAGCAACACAGTGCCGCTATCCGGGTCCATGTGTCGCGCCAACAGATCGGCGATGGTGCTCTTGCCCACGCCACTCGGCCCGACAATCGCGATATGTTCGCCCGGCTGCACGATCAGGTCAACGTTGTCGAGCACCGGGGTCGCACGATCGAACGCGACGGTCACGTTGTGCAACGACAACGCGCCGCGCACCGACGCGAGTGGTACAGCATCAGGTGCCTCAGCGACTTCCACGGGTGCATCCAAGATCTCGTGGACGCGACGCAGCGACACACGCGCCGTCGCAACACTGGCATAGAGTCCCATGAGCCCCTGAATTGGCCCGAGCAATCGCACCTGATACGCCATAAAGGCGACCAGTGTACCGATGGTGATCACCCCGCTAATTACACGCCAGCCACCCACGAGAAACACGGCTGCGGTGCCGAGCGAGAGTAACAGACCGGGCAAGCCACCGGCGAAGTAGGTGAGCCGGCGCATCGCCATGAGCGAGCGCACAAAGCTGTCATTGCGCGCGCGGAAGCGTGCCACTTCGCGCGCTTGCGCATTGAGACCCACCACCAGCTTCATGGCCAGCAGTGTGTCGATGAGAAAGGTCCCGATGCCTGCGCTCTCTTCGCGCATGACGGCGATTGACGACTCCAACTTGCGACGGTAGACCACCAACGCCCACAGCGCGAGCGGCAGCAACATCAAGCTGGTGGCGAACAACAGCGGATCAAGCATCAGCAGGATGACAATTGTGCCGACAAGAAAGAGCACATTGCTCACCCACGCGAGCGCAACCTCAGTGGCAACACGCTGGATCTCGCCGATGTCATTGTTCAGTCGCGAAACGATCTGCCCCAGCGGCATGCGCGCATAGAACCGCGGTGACAACGCCTGCAGGTGCCGAAACAAGGCGAGGCGCATGTCGAACAGGATATCCGCCGACACTTTGGTGTAACGCAGCCCACTGACAATATTGAGCGCGAAACTGACCAACGTGATCGCAAAGAACTGCACCACAATGCGGGCCAGTACACTCCGGTCTCGACCAACCAGCGCGCGATCGATGAACGCCCGGAACAGGTACGGCAGCATGAGCGCCAGCGCCGTGCTGACGAGTGACAGTACGAGCACCAACATCAGTGGCCGGATGTACGGCCTGACGTAGGCCAGCGCTCGCAACACGTCGGGAGTGAGTCGACTGGCGATACGGCGAGGCAACAGGCGCATCACCACGCGTTTAGCAACCCGACTGCACTGACTCGAACTCCGTGAACTGCACGTCGTAACGTGCGCCTACCGACCAGCGCCAGGTGCTCGCGTTGGGATCAGTGTCATATTCGTCATGTCGGCGTCGAAAGTGGCCGTGCGCAGCTTCTTGAACGTGGTGGCGTCGTATACGTCGATGGTGTTGCCGGCCACGTGCACATACAAAAAGGCACCGTTGGAACTCACGGTCAGGCCCATTCGCGACCGTCCTTCGAACTCTGTTTTACCCACAACACGCCGATTCTCGAGATCGAATGTCCAGAACTGATAGTTGCCCACTTCGGAGTGAATGCCATACGCTTTCTTTCGGTCGGGGGTGAGGCGAAAGCTGGTCGCAACACTGGGGCCGAGCGTGTAGTAGTCCACCGAACGGTTGACGAGATCCACCCGCGCCACTCCCATCAACGATCGCCGGTTCACCGGATCCGCTACACGAAACAGACCCGTGAAAAAACCCGGATCGTCATACAAGTCCGCACCGAACCCGGCGTTGATGCGCCCCATCCCTTCTTCATAAAAACTCTGCGACAGTTCCCACTTGTCCACCTGCTTGAGTGTCACGGCGTCGTACACCAACACATCATCTGCCGTGAAGAAGTACATCAAGTCGCCCGACGGCGAGAAGATGATTTGCGCGAAGTCCCGCTCTTCGTTGTTGGGCCAGGCAATCGTGTCCGTCACCGCGCGTTTCGCGAGGTCATAACGGAGCAGTGTGGGTCGCGAGATTTCGTATCGGTCGTCCAGTTTCGTAAACGCTTTCACCAACAGGATGGCGAATCGCTCCTTGGGGTCGACGTTCATGCCGTCAATCTGCACCGTGGTATTGGCGTAGTTCAGGCTGAACTTTCCGGTAGTCCTGCGACTCGCGATGTCGACGATCTCTACCACATCGCTGCGCGGATTCAGGACATAGAAGTGCGCACGGTTGGCCGACAGCGTCACGCGATAGGGGATGCCGATCGATAGCGGAATCGAGTCACGCACGCTCAACGTGGCTTCGTCGATGACGAGGATTTTATTAGCGTACGTGCCCATGTAGATCGTGCCCGACGGCGCCTGCGCCCACGCGGCGCACGGTGCCACGATAAGCGCACCGGCTGCGAACGCGCCAGCGAGGCGTCGAGCACGCCGCCACGACACGATGCTCATGGGAAGATGAGATCGATCTTGCGCCAATCTTTCTGCGCTGCGGCACACTTGGAGACCCAGTCCGGCGCGTGATTGTACAGGTCCGGCACGTGCGCTGGCCAGAAGCAGGTAATGTGGCAATCGTACAGGTCGCGCTCCACTGGTTGGCAGAGCCCGGCCGTTCCGCCGCTGGAATCGACTTCCCATCCGGGCGCAAACACGAACGAGCAGCCGAGCGGGATGTTCGGCCCAGTGCTTTGCAGGCCGACCACGTCCTGCGGCCCAAGCGTTTGCTCGTCCACGCGTCGCGCCTTTTGGTTCACTGCTTTGAGTCGGGCCATGATCGTCTCAGTCAAACTGCTGTAGGAATTCCGGGCGTCGCTCGGCGATCGTTGCGTACACTTCGAGACAGGTGTTCGTCCAACTGCGAATCCATTCGCAGTAGTGCAGATTGGCGTGCTGTGTATCGCCGTAACGTGTGTGCGCTTCGTGATAACAGCCACCCGCACATAGCGGTCGAGCCCAACAGGTCGCGCAGTCGGTCTTGTTTGCGATGTGGTGACGCGCCAGATAGTCGTCCTGAATGTCGCGGTTCACGCCAGCCGTGACCGTGCCAAGCTTGTGCGAGTCGGAGCCAGCGAAGCGATGACAGAGCGCCACATCGCCATCGGTCGCCACACCCATCAGTCCCATGCCGGCACCACACGGATGCGACTTGCTGAGCCCCTTGTGAATCTCTTCGAGCGTGTCGCGCACGTTGGAGAACCGGTGACGTTTGCCGGCCAGCGCGTACTCCAGATATTCAGCGGCTAACAACTCAAATTGCGCGAGCATTGCAAAGAATCCTTCGTCCTGGATGGCGTAGTCGCGCTGCCATGAGGTGGTCACCGGTGCAAAGCCCACTTCGTAAAACCCCATCTCGTCGGCCAGATGCCGATAGATGCTGACCACATCGAGGTTCTGCTTGGTGAGCGTGACTCGCGCCCCAACCGGACGTCGCAAGTTGCGTGACAAAAGCGCCTTCACATTTGGCGCCACCGTGTCGTACGACCCGGCGCCGTTGTTGAACACGCGATACTTGTCGTGCTGCTCTTTGCTGCCGTCCATCGAGACGGTCACGCCGACATCGTTCTCCACCAGCCAGTCAATGATCTCGGGGCGCAGCAGCGTGCCGTTGGTCGTCAAACTGACATCCACCGCTTTCCCCAACTCGGCGCCGCGTTCGCGCGCATAGGTGAGCGCGCTCTTGAGCACCTTGAAGTTGAGCAGCGTCTCGCCGCCGAAAAACGTGAGATGCACGACCTGCTGATCACCCGACTCGGCGAACAGAAAATCCACACTCTGTCGCGCCGTTGGCTCGTCCATGAAACGCGGCTTGGTGGACGCTTCGGTGATCTTGTCCTCGCCGTATTCATAACAATACGTACAGGACAGATTGCACTTGCTGGTGACGTTCACGACAAGGGTTGTCAGCGGCACCCGTTTGCGCGGTGGCGGCGACGGCGCGACTGTCGGCGCAAGTGCTTGGGTGTCCTGACGTTCAAACGCGCTGATGGCCCGCACACGAACCAACTCCTCAACCGCGCCCTTCACGTCAGGGAGTGGGAATCGTGGCGCGAGCGTCAGCGCGAGATCGGTCGGCTCGTATTCGCGCTCGCCGAGTGCATCGAGTACCGCCACTGACACGTCGTCGAGCCGAAACACGGCAGCAGACGGCACCAGATAAACGTACGGCGCACCGTCACCGGCGAAGCGATGATATTCGCCGCGACGGAATACCGTTGTTGTCATGGTGCGGTCCGGTTAGGGACAAAGCGCACGTACAGCGGCACTGTCACGATGAGTTGTGCGCGCGCACGCATGGGACGCGCGCCGCGTTCCGGTGGCTGCCATGTCGCGACCACCCAGACATCACCGATGTTGTTGCGATTGCCACTCCGCGACGGGTTGGGGCCGTCAACCGCGGGCGTGAAGAATCCTTTCGTATCAATCGTGCCGACGAACTTCACATCATCGTCCGCATAGGTGACGCCATACTCTTCCACACTCCACGTCGCGTCCACGAGCCCGATTTCAAAGTCGTCACTGGTGTCCGGTTTGTTGTCCGCGCCGAAACTGTAGGCAACGGCATCAAACTGCTGAAACTGTTTGGGGAATCCAACGCCACCAGTGCGCGCCAGACCGGCAAGCGGTGTCACCTTGATGCGACTGACCTTGTCGTACACCGCAACGGCAGCGCGACTTGACGCACCGGCCACAAACACATCACGCGGTCCAATCGCAGCCCCAGAGTCCACGTCGACGCGTACCACCACGGAATCCGGCGTGGACTTCACGACGCGAGCGACGTGTACGCCGGGTCCCAGATCAAGCGTCGCGGCGGATAGCTGCGACGGGAGATTCGCACCGAAGATGGTGATCGCTTGATCTTTCGTGTTGGACTTGAGCCCACGCTGCGACACACCGCCGACCATCACTCCGCCGGTGACACGCGCGAAGGAGACATCCATGCCAATCTCGTCGTATCCGCCTTTGTACCACCGACCCGACATGCTTTGCCAGCCCGGCTCGATAAACATGACTTCACGCATCCCGCTGTCGGCGGCGCTCTCCATCGATCGCCCGCGCCACTGAAAGCCCGTGTACACAATGCTCTTGCCGGTGCGCGAAACGACGGCGCCATCTTTCGCATACCGATACGTCGTGCGCGTAGTGAACTCGTCATCCTTGCCCGGCACCTTGGTCACGACGCGACGTCCAAAAAACGCGCCGCGTCCGGCCTCGGTGCCACTCATGAACCATGCTCCTTCAATGTTCGGCGCACGCATGGTCGCGGTCCACGCCGTCCATTCGGCGGTGCGGAGTGGAAAGGTGCGTGCGAGATGGCCAATCGCGACGTCCATCGGCTGTGGTGCACCGGCACTATCCGGTGGCGGTGGACTGCCGCGACGAAATGCCTGAAAGTCGGAGTTGGGATAGAGACCGCGATGCGTTGCGACCAGCAACTCCCATTCGCCACGTGTGCGGCGTTGCAACACGGCGCGACCCATCGAATGACACGATCGACAAACACGCTCGGTGGTCGCGTCGCCCGTATAGCGATAGCTGACCATGCGCCGCTCGGCGTCGAACCGTCCGGGAACAACTTCGGCCGGTGCCAGGCCCTGATTGTTGCTGAGATAGCGTACGATGGCGCGAGCATCATCCGGCTTGAGGTTCACTTTGTTGAGCGACGCCATGCGACGCACCGAGATCTCCCATCCTTCCGGCGTTTTCCGCAGAAAGGACAAGCGCTGGATGATGCCGCCTGCGTCACGCGTGTGACATTCCGTGCAGCTCGTTTTGATGGTGGGATCATTGATGACAAATCCGCGTGTCGTATCGCGAGCAGCGCCCGCGCGACCGCTCTGCGCAAGCGCGCTCGAACCGGCGAACGTCACGGCGAACACGGCAAGACGCACATCGTGCCAAACGGTCATCAACGGGAGCGGGAAGGCGTGAGTGTGCAGATGGGCACCAAACGGCTGCGAGCGCGCACCGCGAGCTTAGGCCCAAGCCCGGCCAGTGTCAACCAGTCTCCAGCACTCCCTTGGCGATCAGGACAGTGAGTGCTCCAAGCACGTCTGGCAGCGGCGCAGGACCTATGGCGGCGCAGTAGGCTTCGTAGAGATCCGGCACCTGCGAATGTTGGGGTGCCAGCAGTGCGAGCGTGAACAGGTCGACATTGCGCAGGTAGCGGATACCCTGCGGAAACGCACCCGACACGAGATGGGCCTTCACGGCGACGCGATTCGCGACGACGACGGGCAGAGGCATTTCCTGCACACCCGCCGCGCGCCGCAGGCTGAGCGATGGAGCCCGACGAACTGCATCAAAGGCCCGCCGCACATCTTCGTCACCGCGAAGGGCATCGATATCCGGCTCGATGGCGGTCAGGTCGACGGCGCTTTCGCCGCGGTCACTCCAGAACCCGGTCGTATGTGCATCGGCCGCCTCACGCGCGAGCGCACCAAGTTGACGACGAAGACTGGCCACCATGGCCTGCTCGCGCGCCGCGAACAACGTCATCGCGGGCGCCTCGACTGACGCGTCGCTCAGACTGCTGTGTACAACAACCGCGCCAAGCCAGGCGGACGCCAGCGCTTTCTTGACGCCGTATGACGACAGGGGATCGACGAACGATGAGGCATCGCCAACAATCAGCAGTCGTGGCCTCGTTGGCGAAGCACAGGAGTACGACGAGGCGTCGCGTCCCCACGGCGCGCCCACCAGCCGCGCCTGCTCCGTCATGTCGCGCATCATTGATGTTCGCGCAAGTTCGTCGCGATACGTTGTCGCCAGTCGACGCCGATCGGCCACTGATGTAAGTGCCGGATCTAACATCACCGTGACTTGGCGACGTGTCTTGGACACCGGCACAGACCACGCCCATCCACCGGCGTAACTCTCCACGTACGTGTGCGACTCGTTGTCGAGCATCCAGCCGGGACATCGCTGCCAGAGACCGATGATCGCCGTGGTGCGTGTACCCGACGTCACACGCCCCGAATTCGCGCGCGACATCACACCGGAGCGACCTGTACAATCCATGAGCCACGGCGACGAACAGTGTCGGAGCTGGCCGCGCTCCTCATACGTCACACGCCAGGTTCCGTCGCTCTCCTGCACAACGCGACGCACGTTCGCCGACCTGTGCACGCTCACGCCAGTCGCGCGCGCTTCACGCAACAGCACGCGATCGAGATCGCCACTGAGCACTTGCCAACCACAAGCACCGTGGGCGAACGGTTCAACACGTGCACGGTCGGTGCCCCACTGCACGGTATGTCCGGTGGACCGAATGAATCCTTCGATGTTGATCGCGTCGAGCACACCAATCTGCTCCAGCAGTTTGCCACAGCTCGGCGTCAATGACTCGGCCAGTGACGGCCCGCGCGGCGGACGCGTGAGCAACTGCACGCGATGTCCCCAGCGCGCGAGCAAACGCGCACACGACGCACCGGCTGGTCCGCCGCCGAGCACCGTGACGTCGTACTGATGCGTGACGCGGGTCAAGAATTCAGCTCGACACTATCGGCGAGTGAGTCGTCCGTCCGCGAGCAACCGAACATTCGGGTCGAGCACAACGGACGAAGGCTCCTGGTCCGCACTCAGCGTGAATCGCCCAGATTGGCCGGTGAGTTCGACGCGTTCTACACGCGCCTTGCCCGCGATCGTGATCCCAAATTCCACCGGCACACGAAACGGCTCACCCGCTTGTGTTTGTGCGAGGTTGACGATGACCTGCTTCGTGTTCGCATCCCAGGTCCAGGTGCCGACAAGTGTCGGCACACCGCCGCGATAGAGCCACTGCTGAAAGAACGCGGACAGATCGAGACCCGAGGCACGCTCCATCGCCGCGCGGAAATCGGCAGTCGACGCGCTCTTGTTCTGAAAGCGCGCATAGTAATCGCGGATGCCAGCCCAGAAGTGTTCATCCCCCATCAGCTGACGGAGCATGTGCAACGTCCAGCTGCCTTTCTGATACGTCATGCCCGTTGTCACTTGCGACATGTCCGCCAGATTTTCATGCACCACGCGGTAGTTTGGCGTCTTGGTGTCAAACGTGATCACCGTGTTGCGCGAGTCACGCAGCCCTGCGACAAACTCATCGCGTCCATACGCGTGCTCAATGAACAACAGCGTGAAGTACGTGGCGAATCCCTCGCTCAGCCAGACGTCGTTCCAGTCGCTTTCGGTGACGGCGTTGCCAAACCACTGATGCGCAATTTCGTGGATGACCACATTGCGCCAGCGCACCGGTCGTGTTCCCGACACGCTGCTCGATGAGTAGAAAATCGCCGACGCGGCTTCCATGCCACCGCTCACCGAATTGGATTGTACGTTTGCCAGTTTCTCGTACGAGTACGGTCCAACCCACTCGCTGTAGAACGCCAACGCGTCTTTCACCGGCACGGCAAAATCATGGAAGCCAGCGTCGCGGTCCTGCGCAAACACCCACGTTTCGAGTGGCACGCCGTTGTAGTCGCCCACATGTTGCACCGCGAATCGCGCCACGCCAAGCGCATACAGCCACGGCGCGATGGGTACCGATTCGCGCCACAACGTGCGCCGCATGCCGCCGGGAACATCGCTTTCCTCCATTCGGCGACCGTTGGAGATCACCTGATAGTGCGCTGGTGCCGACACGTCCATCTCCATTGTCGCCTTATCCGAGATGTGGTCAATCATCGGCAGCCACTGGTGCGCCTTGTTGGGCCAGTCATCGGAGAAGAAGGTGCGATCGCCGTATTTGTTGGGCTTGATCTGGAGCCCGTCGGCCGGAATACCGGCGTAGTGCACAACGAACTCGGCCCACTCACCGGTGCGCGACGGGCGATCGAGCGTCATCGTCAACCGATCATTCGCGTGACTGAAGGTCAGCGGCTGCCCGTTACGCATCACCCGCGTCACGACCATGCCGCGACCGGCGCGTGCCGCGGTGACCGTTGCCAAGTCGAGTGACACCGTGTTGAGATTGGCGGCCAGCAGTTGCATGCGCACCGTGGCTTCGCCAACAATGCGATCGGTACTGTCGGTGAGTGTCAACGCGAATCGATAGTGTGCAACGTCGATCGGTTGGCGCGCATACGTGTCGAACGGCAGCGCAAGACGAATCGCACACAGCAACAACACAGACACGAGATCGATGCTCATGGGTGCTCCGTTTCGTCTGCAGGAGGATGTGCGCGCAGGCGCATCAGTTCTTCAAGAAGCTGAACATCGGCGAGGTCTTGCAAGCGACCGGTGCGTTTTGACGCAATGAGATTGGGGAGCGACACGGTCGGCACCGCTACACCGTCCACCGTGAACACCGCGATGTCGCGTTGCGCGTCGGCCCACTGCAGGTTCCACGCCCGCGTCAGAATATCGACGTTTGGTGTATCGCCGATCATCGTCACAAAGCGCGATAGGATGTCGGTTGGCGTGAGTTGGTTTGCGACGCCGAACGGAAGACCGCTCAGCGCGCGCAAGACGCGATCTGCATTGGCGATGGTTGGTTCGATCAGTATGTCGATATCGCGCGTCGCGCGCGTCGTTCCCCACAGTTGCATCGCTGTCGCGCCAACCACCAAATAGCGTGCGTCCTCCTCGTTCAGCAAGCGACAGACCAACGCTACTCGACTGATCGGTGCTGTCACGGCGCCGAGTCACGTGCGCGACGCAAGCTGGCGAAGTGGTCAAACGTGGCAAAGTGCTGCGGGTCCGACACGCGCTCCGACAAGCGCTGGGTTTCCTCGGCTTCCCGCACCCGCGCGTCGGCCGTCAGCGTGAGATCTCGTCGCAACTGCTCGCGTCGGGATACGCCGAGGCCGTCCGGTGCATTCTGCAGCTCGGCGGCGGCGTAGAGTCTAATCGCCTCGGCGATGATCCAGCTTCGGGACCGATCCTGTTGCTTTGCCAGCCGGTCGGCTGACGCCAGCTCGGTTTCAGGTAGCGTGATGGCGATGCGGGCGAATGGCGTCTTGGACATACTGCATCATACCCAACATGATTGTATCATACTAGTGGCGACTCGCAGCAACCTTCGCCGCTGATCAGCGCTCGTCTCGGTGCGCGTCAGCGTGCCGTCGGCGGCCCGGATGGATGCTTGTCGCACACTGGCGGCTGTTCGGCGCTCCACGCGAGCGACGCAATACGCCACGTGCCATTGCTCTTCACCAGCGTGAAGACGTCGGCGCCGCAGTGTGACCACGCGCCGTTGACGTAGAGATCGTATGGCATCCAGACCATCGCGACGCCGCCATTGACGAAGGCTTGCGGTGAGAATCCGCGCTCAACAACACCACTGAGCGAGCCGCTGCGTTGCGCCGCTCGTGTGCGCACCCGGTAGCTCGTGACACCATCGCGTGTTGCGGTCGGGAACATCAACGCCTCGGGCACCATGAGATCGGTCAGCGCCACAACATCACCGCGGGTGATCGCCGCGAGCGCGGAATCGGCGATGGCAATCACGGACTTGCGCGCGTCGGATTGTTGCGCTTCGCCAACGCGGGGTACCAGGGTGAGCGCGAGGGCGACGAGGACAACTGTGATGCGGCTTTTGAGGTGCGTCACGAAGGCTCTGTCAGGAGAAAGGAAGGACTCGTGCGGTTCTTCGACACCGGCGTGTTTCGTGCGCTGCGTCCGCGACCCACCCCGATCGAATTCCCGTGAAAGTCATACCACCTTACTCCAGAGGAGCTTTGGTATTGTCAAACTATACGCGTGTTAACGCGTGTTATCAATTCTTGATAACACGCGCACAATTTGACATAACACGGCATGGAAGCAGTCCGCAACCCGTTTCCACCGAGGTTGGCAATCACTTCGGCATCCAGATAGCTTCGCACCATGAGCGACCCATCTAACCCACGAGATGCTGTTGCGTAATTCGCTTAATGACGCGGCGACGGTCACACTCGCGCACTGCTAAGCGCGGAGCGATCTTCTCCGGCACCAACGACCGTCTCTCCAGATCTGCTTCCCCTCACAAAGAGTCACGCGATGTCGACCCTTCAAGTGCCTCGCCGAGGCACTCTCGCGCTCGTGGCGTCCGTGGTCACCATCGGCGCGTGCGCTGGCAGCGACAACAAGCCGGCCCCGCCGGTCGCGGACAGCACCGGCACCACGGCGGCGACTGCGCCGAGTCGGACTGTCGAAAAACACGCGCGCATGATTCCGGGAGCAAAGTTCGTGCTGTACAAGAATGCGGGGCAGTTCACGTCGTGGGACGCGACCGACGCAAACGTAAAGGATGTGCGTGAGTTCGCCCGAGTCGTGGAGAAACTATGAGGGAGCTTCGCCAGTCAATCGTTGCGCAGGCGACGTCCGCCGCGCTCGTCGTGTTCACGCTCGGATGCGCGGCGCGCGGGCCAGTAACCGCTGGCTCACTCGTCGGAGAGAATTTTGACGTCATCATCGAAAACGGGCGCGTCGTAGACGGCACCGGTGCCGCGTGGTACTACGGCGACGTCGCAATCTTGGGCGACCGCATCAGCGTCGTCGCACCGCGTGGAACGTTGCGCGGTGTCCAGTCTCGTCAGCGAATCGACGCTGCTGGAATGATTGTGGCACCAGGCTTCATCGATATCCAAAGCGGTTCCACCAACGCGTTTCTGCGCGGTGACTCGCGCGTTGTTGGCAAGGTCACGCAAGGCATAACCACGGAAATTTTCGGTGAAGGCGGCACCCCGGCTCCGTTGAGCGCAGGAATGCTGGCGCGCGCCACCGCCGGCCTCAGTCCCGACGACACCATTTCGCGCGCACAACTCCCGCTCTTTGCCAAAGCGCACGGATTTGCCGAGATGTTCAGCATCATTCAGGCGCGTGGTGCCAGCGTGAACGTTGGCGCGTTTGTTGGTGGCAGTACGTTGCGCGAATACGGCATGGCGCTGGCCGAGGGGGCACCCTCACCCGCAGCGCTGCAAGCCATGAAGGATGCGGCAGCACGCGCCATGCAGGACGGCGCGCTGGGCTTCTCAACGGCACTCATCTATCCCCCAAGCACGTTTGCGACGACCGCCGAGTTGGTGGAAATTGCGAAGGTGGTGAAGGGCGCCGGCGGCATTTACATCACGCACATGCGTTCGGAAGGGGACAAGCTGCTCGAATCGATTGATGAAGTCATTCGCATCAGTCGTGAAAGCGGCATTCCCTCCGAGATCTATCATTTGAAGGCGAGTGGTGCGCGGAATTATTCGAAGGGCCCGCAGGCCATTGCGCGCATTGAGGCCGCACGGGCGTCGGGGCTCGATGTACAGGCCGACATGTACCCGTACACCGCCGGTGCGACAGGCCTCAGCTCATGCCTTCCGCCGTGGAGCGCCGCCGACGGCCGGCTGTTTGAAAATCTGGCAAACAAGGATGTGCGCGCGAAAATGCGCGCGGAAATGGAGCACGCAACGTTCGACTGGGAAAACCTTTGCGAACTCGCGACGCCGCAAAACGTGCTCATTTCGCGGCTGAATAGTCCGACGCTGGCCCAGTATGCCGGCAAGCGCCTCAGCGAAATCGCCGCTGCAATGAATACCGACTGGATTGAAGCGGTGATGAATCTCGTTCTCACCGAACGGAATCGCGTCGAAACCACGTATTTCATGATGGATGAAGCGAACGTGCGCCTCAATTTGCAGCAGTCGTGGATGAAAATCGGAACCGACGCAGGCGCCGTTGATCCGGCCACCTTCAAGGGCCTCGTCCATCCCCGAGCCCTCGGCACGTTTCCCCGCATTCTGGGACGCTATGTTCGCGACGAAAAACTCATTACGCTCGAAGACGCCGTGCGCAAAATGACGTCAGCAACAGCTACGCGATTGTCACTGCATCAGCGTGGATTGCTCAAGCCCGGCATGTATGCCGATGTCGTGGTGTTCGACCCACGCACGATTGCTGATCTCGCCACGTTTGAACAGCCGGTGCAGGCCTCTGTGGGCGTGCGGGATGTATTGGTGAACGGAGTATTTGTCTTGCGTGGCGGAGCACACACGGGCGCGAAACCTGGCCAGATAGTGCGCGGCCCGGGTTACCAGAAGTAGAATCGGAGAATCGGCAATGCGCTTACGATCGATCGTCGCCACCGTCGCTACGTTCATGGCCGCTCTGCCGCAACTGGCTGTTGCACAGGGTGCGCCGCCACCCGTGGTGGCCGAGGGGCTGCAACGTTTGCTGACGGCGGAGCTCGCACGGTTTCCTGGCAAGGCCGGCGTGTGGGTCAGGCACCTGACCACCGGAGAAGCGGCTGCCGTGCGCGCTGACGAAGTGTTCAACTCCGCCAGCGT
>JAYSVL010000436.1:0-4164 GCA_043718595.1 Gemmatimonadaceae bacterium | reverse complement strand
TCGTCGGTAATCCGAATACCGGGAAGACGACCCTCTTCAACGCGCTCACCGGCCTGCGACAACGCGTCGGCAATTTTGCCGGCGTCACCGTCGAACGCATTGAAGGATCGTACAAGGCGCACGACGGCCGAAAAACGCTCGTGCTCGACGTCCCAGGCAGCTATTCGCTCTCCGCGGGCTCACCAGACGAGCGTATCGCGCTTGAGGTTCTGCTCGGTCGCGACAAAGATCGCTGGCGACCCGACGTCGTCCTTGTTGTCGTCGACGCGATGCACCTCGATCGCAACCTGTTTTTGGCAAGCCAGGCGCTCGAGCTCGGGCTCCCTGTGGTGATCGCGCTCAACCAGTTCGACGTTGCCGAAGCGGAAGGCGTGCGCATCGACGTGCCTGAGCTCATTCACGAAGTCGGCGTGCCTATCGTACCCACGGTCGCGAGTCGCGGCGAAGGCATCGAACCACTCAAGCGCGCGTTGGAAATCGCCGCTTCGCTGCCCGCTCCAACAAGGCGATTCGCACTGCCGTCAGAAGTCGACGATGCGCTTGAGCCAGTCGTGCAACGCCTGATCGCCGACGGGTTCGCACCAACGACCGCCGCCATGGAAGCCTTGCGTTTGCTTGGCTTGCAACACATCGACGGTCATCTACAACAAGTCGATGGCCTGGCGGTCGCGATCGCAGCCGCGCGCGCGCACATCAAGGCGGCCGGCTTTCTGCCCGACCGCCTGGAGTCAGAGGTGCGTTTCGCCTGGATCTCGCTCGTCACCAGTCGCACCGTCACAAGGCGCGTCAACGCGGCGCGCTCATTGAGTGACCGCATCGACGGATACGCGCTGCACCGTGTATACGGTCCGATGATTTTTCTCGTCTTGATGGCGGTAGTGTTTCAGTCCGTGTTCTCGTGGGCGACGCCCGTCCAGGACGCCATCGCCGCTGGCATCGATCGGCTCGGTTTCGCATTCGGTGCGCGCCTCCCCGAAGGCGACCTGCGCAGCCTTGTGGTTAATGGCGTGTTTGCAGGCGTTGGCTCGGTGCTCGTGTTCTTGCCCCAAATCGCGATTCTGTTCGCCTTCATCGGCCTCCTCGAACACTCCGGGTACATGGCGCGCGCCGCGTACCTGATGGACCGTGTGATGCGCAGAGTGGGGTTGCACGGCAAGAGTTTCATTCCGATGCTCTCGGGATATGCCTGCGCGGTGCCCGGCATCATGGCCACGCGTACGATTGAAGATCCGAAAGATCGACTGGCAACGATCATGGTGGTGCCGCTGATGAGTTGTTCAGCGCGACTGCCGGTCTACGCACTGTTGATCGGTGCGTTCGTGCCGCCGATCGCAGTGTTCGCTGGCATCACGCTGCAGGGCGTCACCATGCTGGTGATGTATTTGCTTGGCACCGTCGTGGCGTTGATCGTCGCGGCCATCTTCAAACGCACGCTGCTCAAGGGACCGGTGCGGCCGATGATTTTGGAGTTGCCGCCGTATCGGTGGCCCAGCATACGCTCGCTTGGCGTGTCGGTGGTACAGCGGTGTCAGCTGTTTCTGCGCCGCGCCGGTACCGTGATTTTGTCACTGTCGATCGTACTGTGGGCGCTGGCTACCTATCCTCGCCTTGGCCCCAGTCCTACGCCTGGCAACACCAGACTGACCGCCGCAGCACAGCATGAGGCGCAGCTAGAGCATTCGGTGCTGGGCCGTATTGGACACGCCATGGAACCAGCAGTGCGTCCGCTGGGGTACGATTGGAAGATCGCCGTCTCGATCGCCGCGAGTTTTGCAGCCCGCGAAGTGTTCGTGTCCACCATGGGAACGATTTACGGTGTCGGCGACACGAGCGGCGACACGAGCGGCGGCACGTCGGCGCTGCAATCTCGGCTGGTGGAAGAACGTGGGGCTGACGGTCGCGTCAAATACACACCACTCGTCGCCGTCGGCCTGATGGTGTTCTATGTGTTCGCGCTCATGTGTATCAGCACAGTAGCGGTAACGGTGCGCGAAGCGGGCGGTGGACGTGTGGGGTGGAGCTGGGCCGCGCTGCAGTTTGGCTACATGCTTGGCCTCGCCTATGGCTCGGCGTGGATGGTGTATGCGGGTGGACGTGCGCTCGGCCTGGGAGGTTCCTGATGGCGACCGTCGTCGTTGCGCTCGTGGTACTCGGCGCGTGCGCGTTCATTGTGCGACGCGTGATCCGTGCGATTGCGTCAGCACGCAAGCCGACCGGCGGATGCAACGACTGCAGTGGTAACGCCGCCGACACGAATGACTGGGTAGCGCCGCGATAACGATGGCGCCCTCCTCTGCTCAACAAGCCTGCAGCGCTCTCTCACCGTGAGATGGGCTGGGCGCCGCTGGCTATGCGGCGGGCAACGTAGCGGCTGGGTAGTGCAAATGCCTGCGGATGAGGATGCCCGCGCTAGACCAATGGATCTTTCACGGTCAGGAAACTGAAGCGACGGAAGTCCTGATCGTGCGTGTACAACGTCACCACACCATGCTGACGTAACACGGCCGCGAGATGAGCGTCTGGCACGGCATTGGCTCGCGCAGGCGCGGACTTGGTGATGTCGCGATACACGGCCAAATGCGCAGCCTCCTCGCCAATGGCCCGGCAGTGCGGCAGCGACAGTAACGCTTCGATGTTGCCCAGCGCTACTGCCGGTGTGAGCGGATGCATGAAGATCCGGCTGTGTGTCGCCATGCGCAGATAACTCATCGCCGTTAGCCACGCGATGCAGAACACCTCGGGCCCGGCAGCGCAGTGACGCATGAACGCCGACGCCTTCTCGTGGTGCTCACAGGTATCGTCCGAGGCGTAGAGCAAGATGTTTACGTCAATGCCAAAACTCATCGCACGGCCCTCGCGACGCAGCGCCACGCGGTTCTTCGCTTCCGTGCGGCGTTCATGTGTCGTCCTGGTCCATGGCATCAAGCAGCGCGTGCTTGTCCGCCAAATCAATGCGCGCCCCCATCGATGCTGCGATCCATGGAAACGCCACGACGTCCGACGCCGAGCTGGTCTGTTTTGCGGCACCCAGTGCCTGGGCGAGCAGGTCCGAAACTAAGCGCCCGAGCGACTTGCCTTCGCGACGCTGTAGCCGCTTCACTTCCCGCAGGATGGGGTCGTCTATATCGATTGTTGTACGCATGATGCGTGATGTTAAGAACGTTGGCATCAGATGTCAACTCTTGAAAATCGTGAGTAAGCAGTAAGGCAGGTCTTTTTGCCGTCGCAAGCACGATACACGGGTCGCTCACCAAATGCGTTACCGATTCATTGCCACCGCTACCACGACGTCGCCAGCCGAAATACGACAGCAACGCGCCGCCGCGCGTTCCGCAAAACACCTCGCACTACGGAGCGCCAATCGTCACTACAATTCCGTGCTGCATTGCTGCCACGCCTCATCGGCAGCGGCAAAAACTGCACGGAGTGCATCCACCCACCGCCGCCAGTCGGCGAGACGTGTGTCGAGTGCACTGCCTGTTAACACATCAGCGGCGAGCGCCAGGCGCGCCAGGGCAGCGAACAGTTCTGTCGACTCTTCCTCGAGAACGGCCTCGATCGCCCGCTGTGTCGCCGCGTCGCCCGGCGCCTTGACGGCCGCGAGTTCTGCCATCGCGTTCGTCATCGCCACTCCCAGCGCACCAGCATCCACCAAGGCAACCTGCCGCAGCGCGTCGGTCACACCATGCACCGCTCGTCGCGCGGTGAGCAGTGGACCAAACCATTTGTCATGCGCCGCACCGGGAGATCCACGCAATGAACCAAACGACCGAAGCCCGCGCGTGAGCTCAGGCATCGCACACGCGCGCGCCAGCAGCTGCGCCGACAGGGTGCGCACTCGGTCATCGCCCGACACTTCCAGAACATCACCAACGGACGTGTAGATCGACAAACGGGCGTCATGCAACGCAACGCCATCAATGCGGTCGAGCGGTACACGCCATGCTTTTTCCGATTGCCACGCAAGCACGAGGGTCGCGTCGTCGAGTTGCACGTCGGCCAAACGGTCAACGTCGCGGCCTCGCACCAGGCCAACCACGCGCAACAACGACGAAGGCGTGTCAGTGTCACTCATCGTCAGTGCAACATGGCGGCGATCACCGCGTTGGTGTCTTCGAGTGTGTCAAACGCTGCATGCGGTGCGTGCGCCGATAAGTCGCGTAC
>JAYSVL010000435.1:0-4180 GCA_043718595.1 Gemmatimonadaceae bacterium | reverse complement strand
ATGCAGAAAATAATATTCCTGTTGTTGGTAAAAATGAAGTTGCAAGATATCATGATGAGGAGCTGGTGCGCGTCAATACCATCAGCACGAACGTGCGCGCGTTGCTGGTGCTTGCGCCGCTTGATGGTGGCACGGTGGACATCGCGATTGGCGGATTCACCGATCCGTCGGGCACCGACAGCCTGAACGCGCGGCTCGCCGCCGAACGCGCGGCCGTCGTGCGGGCCGCCTTGTTGTCTGCCGGTGTACCGGGGTCGGCGTTCACCGACACAGCAACGACCATTACCACTGCCGTGGGGCAGCGACGCACGTCCGTGCAAACGACCGTGCGATGGAGCCCGCCGGTGTCGCCGCCGTGATCGCATGATTCAACGAAAGATCTGTCTCGTTGGCTCACTTGCCGTTGGCAAGACGAGCATTGTCTCGCGCTTCGTGCGCAGCATGTTCCCGGAGCGGTATTTGTGTACCGTTGGTGTGAAGATCGATCGCAAGCTCGTGCGATTTGGTGATGACGACGTGAGTCTCGTTTTATGGGACCTGGCCGGCGAAGACGCCTTTCTGGATGTGCGTGCGCAGTATTTGCGGGGGAGCGCAGGGTTCATTTTTGTCATTGATGGGACGCGCCCGAACACGCTGGAGACCGCGATGCGCGTTCAGTGTCAGAGCGAAGGCGAGTACGGCCCGTTGCCTTACGTCCTTGCCGCAAACAAGTGCGACCTGCACGACGAATGGGCGTTGCCTGGCGACGCGTTGCACGGACTCAGCGGACGCAGTTGGAGCGGCATTGAGTGCAGCGCCCTTGATGGCACCGGTGTCGAGACTGTGTTTCGTACGCTCACCGAGCGTATGCTCGCCACGTAGATCGTTATCGGTTGTCGAGCGCGCGTTGCACGTAGTGTTCGAGGTCGCTCGTGGTAAACGGCTTGCGCAGGAGTTCCGCCTGCTGACCTGCGGTCCCGCCCAACTGCACATCGCGCGCGGCGTCGCCGGTGATGATCACCACGCGGAGTGCAGGCTGGCGTGACACCAAGAGGCGCGCCAGCGCGTCACCGCGCATGCCGGGCATCGTGAGGTCCGTCACGAGCACGTCAAAGGGTTCGCTCGACTGCTCAACGGTGACAATCGCCTCCTCCGCATTCGCTGCCGCGACAACGTCATGTCCGAATCGCGTGAGCACGCGCGCAAGGGCAACGCGGACGCTCGGGTCATCGTCGACCAGCAGGATGCGTCCCACTCTGGTTGCCGCATGCGACGGCAGCGCATCCATGCCTGCGGGCGGTGTGGGATTGAGTGCCTTGGGCAGGAAGACAGAAAACGTGCTGCCACGCGTCACTTCACTTTGCACATGCACGGCACCGCCGCACTGTTGCACAATGCCGTACACGGTCGGCAAGCCGAGTCCAGTGCCCTTGCCCGCCTTGGTGGTGAAGAAGGGTTCGAAGATGCGTGAGCGAATCTCGTCGTTCATTCCGGTGCCATTGTCACGCACCACGAGTCGATAGTACGCCGCGTCGTCGAGTCGCACGCCAAGTGGTGCCGCATTGATGCGCGGATCGAATGGGCCGGCGTCAATGTGCAGTGTTCCGCCGCCCGGCATCGCGTCACGCGCGTTGAGCGCGAGGTTGAGGAGCACTTGCTCGAGTTGCCCCTCGTCGGCGCGCACCTGATACGGTCCGTCGCCCAGCTCACACTCGATATTGATGTACGGGCCGATGAGGCGGTGCAACATGAGCATCGAATCTTTGACTATGCGCCGCAAGTCGTACGTGCGCGGCGCACTCCAGCGTCGCTGGCCAAACGAGAGCAGCTGTCGCGTCAGCGTGGATGCCCGTCCGGCTGCATCGCGAATGACATGGAGATCGTTGGCGTGTGGATCGCCTGGCGTGGTGTCCGCCAACAGCGCTTCCGCCGACACCAGCACCGCCGTCATCAGGCTGTTGAAATCGTGGGCAACACCGCCGGCGAGGCGACCCACCGCTTCCAGTTTCTGAGACTGCCGCAGCTGCGCTTCGAGTTCCTGTTGCGCGGAGATGTCGCGCAGCACAATCAGGTGGTGTCCGATGGTGTACTGCGCGCGGATCGAAAAGTCGACGATGCGCGAGAACTCATCGCGCGCGCGAAGCCGTGCGGTGCCACGCTCGGCGCCCAACTCAATGATGCGCGACCAGTTGGCGACAAGCGCACGTCCTGTCTCGTCGTCGAGCATCTCCTCGAACGGCATGCCCCGTACGTCGATCGCTTGCGCGAAGAGCATGGTGCGTGCGGCGTCATTGAGGTCGACGATGCGATGATCATCATCCAGCGACAGCATGGCATCGAGCGAATGGTCGAAGACGGCCCGATAGCCATCGGCCTCGGCGCGGATCGACAGCTCCTGGCGACGACGCTCGGCGATGTCGTGCACCGAACAGACGAGCCGGTCGGCGGCATCCACTGGCCGCTGCAACGTGATCTCCACGTCGACAAACCCGTCATCCAGCGTGCGCAGTCGAGTCTCGCGACGATCAAACCCCGACGCTTCGACCGTCGCCAGCCATCCGCGCACACGCGCCGAAGAGTCGATGGCCGAGAGCTCACTGACACTCGATCCGCGCAATGACACGGCACTGCGGCCGATGACCTGTTCACAGTCACCGGCGGCGGCGAGAATGCGACCGTCGAGATCGATCAGCCAGTACATGTCGCCGGTGCCCTGCGCCGACAGCGCGCGAAACAGGGCCGGAACGTTGTGCATCTCTTGTGCGGGGGTGCTATTAGTGGGTTGGCGCATTCGATAACATTGGAGGAAACCTACATGCCCGCCAGTTGGTTGATGGTCGACTGTGGCGGTGACTTCGCGACTCGCGTGGCACTGAACTCGTCTTCGGCCTGGCCGGCAAAACTGACGGTGCCTTTCATCGTGTCGCCCATCACTTTCATGCTGACCGTGAGCGCGAGTTGGTTGTCGTTATAGGTGACGTTGTATGTGAAAGTCACGACGTCGCCCTTGACGGTGCCAGCGAGCGGCACGTCGCCGGCTTCTCGCTTGACGGTACCGGTCACTTTATCGCCGTCGACCCTGAGCACCAGCTTCATTTGTCTGGCGCCACCGGGCGTGTTCATGGTGGCGTTCCAGTCGCCGGCAACCGAGGCCGCCGATGCTTGCGCATGTCCGGTAACTGGCGCCGCGAATACCGCGGCCGCGAAGACGAGCGACTTCCAGATGGGTTTCATCGATAACTCCGGTTGAGAAACTGCGGGGCCGCGAATTTGCGCGAAAAAGCGCGAATTGGATGGAAGATAGGCGGGTGGTGGTGCGCGTCGCAGTGTTCTGAATTCATTTTTGGGGGGAGCGTTCGAGCCGAGGGGGTGTTGCGAGAAGAGATGTTACTAATTGTGTGGGCGGGCACGTTCGTATTGCGGGGGCCAGGGGATGGTCGCGCCGAGTTGGCCGGCGGCGAGCAGGGGCCAGCGGGGCTCACGCAGGAGTTGACGGGCGAGCAGCACAATGTCGGCGTCTCCGTTTGCAATTGTTCTCTCGGCTTGCTCGGCGTTTGTGATGAGACCAACGGCCGCCGTTTTGATGCTTGCCTGCTCGCGGATGGTGCGCGCGAAGGGGACTTGATAGCCGGGGGCCACCGGCACCTTGGCGCCGTGTACGTTGCCTCCGGTTGATACATCAATGATGTCCACACCTGCGGCGGCTAACCAGCGCGCGAGTTGCACGGACTCTTCGACGGTCCAGCCACCCGGCGTCCAATCAGTGGCCGAAATGCGGACGCTCACGGGGTCGTTGTCCGCCCATACGTCGCGCACGGCATGCACGACGTCGAGACAGAGTCGCGCCCGATTCTCGAGCGAGCCGCCGTACTGATCGTCACGAGTGTTCGACAACGGTGACAAGAACTCGTGGATGAGGTATCCGTGTGCTGCGTGAATTTCGGCAACGCGAAATCCAGCGGTGCGAGCGCGAATTGCTGCGTCGCGAAACGCCTGGACGATGTTCGCAATCCCGTCGAGTGTGAGTGCGTGCGGCTGTGGATAGCTATCGGAAAACGCGATAGCACTTGGTGCGACCACGTTGTCCCATCCACCATCAGCAGGCAATATGATGCCGCCACCGCTCCACGGACGTTGGGTGCTAGACTTGCGTCCCGCGTGCGCGAGCTGCACGCCGGCAACCGCGCCCTGTGCATGAACG
>JAYSVL010000434.1:0-4180 GCA_043718595.1 Gemmatimonadaceae bacterium | reverse complement strand
CAGAAATCGCCACCGGTGTTCCAAAGCCGGCCGTGCCTTCAATGAATGCGCCAAAGCAGAATGCCACCAGCAACGCCTGAATGCGACGATCGGCGGCGATCCCCACCACTGATGCACGCACAACATCAAACGTGCCGGTTTCGACGGTGATTGCGTAGACGAAAATTGCGTTGAGCACGATCCAGCCAATCGGAAACAAGCCATACAACGCGCCATGACCAACAGCAGCAAACGCGAGTGGCATAGGCATCCCGGACACGAAGACCGCGATACCAACGGCGGTGGCGAGACCAGCAATCGCTGCCCAGTGTGCGCGCACGTGTGCGAAGGCGAGCAGTCCGAGCAGCACTACAACCGGTAATGCCGCGACAGCTGCTGATGGCAGCAATTGGCCGAGTGGCAGGTAGACCTGCGACCACGTCTGTGTCATTGGCTCGTCACCATCGGCTCCATACTTTCGTGTGCGTGCATCAGCACGCGGCAAGTCGCATGTTCGTTCGGCGCGCGTATCAGCGTGTTGTGGAGCGAGCGGGGCTCATCAGACTCAGTACGGAACCCACCGCGAGCACGGTGACGACACCGATCACGTTGTACCACAGAAACGCGACGGTGGGTGCCTTGACCGACACCGTTCCGACGGCAATCATGCCCGCAATCAGCCCGAAAAACGCGCCCGCGGCTGTGGCGCGCGGAATCATGGCGAGCAGGAAGACGCCCAGAATGGAGCCGTAGAAGAACGATCCGAAGCGATTCACCACTTCAATCAGCGAGCCCAGTGTCGCCGCCTTAGTGGCCACGATGCATGCGAAAAGGCCCCAGACACCGGTCGCCGCCTTTGAAGCGAACAAATAGTGCGCATCCAATCCTTCCGGCGTGACCCAGCGTTCCGGCTTGAACCATCGCCGATAAAAATCGATGATCGACACGGTCGACAACGAATTGAGTTCGGCTGCCACCGCCGACATCGCCGCACCAATCACGGCGGCGAGAAACAGTCCGGCCAATCCAAGTGGCAACTGGTCCAGTACAAAACGCGGAATGATGTAGTTCACATCACGCGACGAAGTGCCGGTCACGCGCTCTGCGATGTCGAGCGCTTCTTTACGGATTGCACTGACCTCGGCGTCGCGCCCCCTAAACTCCTGGATCGCACGCGTTGTTGCCGTTGGATCGTCTGCGTGCATCGCTGCGGAAGCCGAGCGGGCGGATTGCTGCCGCGCCGCAATCACCGTCGCATAACGCGCGTCAAGCTGGCTGATCAACACTGGCTCGGCCGCCCGCACCTGTTTGTCGTGCGCCGGGTTGTACAGCATCGGTGCTGGCTGGAAGAGAAAAAAGAGAAACACCAGCACACCGACCAGCAGCACGACCGCCTGCAGTGGGATCTTCCAGTACGCGCTGATGAGCAGTGAACTGCGTGCTTCGCCGACCGACCGCGCTGCGAGGTACCGCTGCACCTGACTCTGGTCCGTGCCGAAGTACGACAGCATGAGGAACGTGCCGCCGAGCACGCCCGACCAGAACGTGTATTGCTTGGTGATGTCGAACGTGAAGTCGAACACCTGCAAACGACCTGCCGCGCCCGCGATGCGGAGCGCGTCGTCGATGGGGACGGGAATCTTGACGATCAGCACGACAACCATCATGGTGAGCGCGGCGACCACCACCAGCATTTGCTTCACGTCGGCCCACGCCACCGCCTGCACGCCGCCCAGCATCGTGTAGATCACCGTCGGCACACCGAACAGGGCGACCGACCAGAGCAGATTCCAGCCAAAGATCGCTGAAAATACGACCGCCGGTGCGGCGATGATCGTGCCGCACGACATGCCGCGCGAGAGCAGGAACAGAAGGCTGGTCAGCGAACGTGTTTTTGCATCAAAACGACGTTCGAGATACTCGTACGCGGTAAACACTTTGGCACCGTGCAGAAACGGCACGAGTGTGACACCGAGCAGCACCATCGCGATCGGCAAACCAAAGTAGAACTGCACAAACTTGAGTCCGTCGGTTGCGCCTTGTCCGGTGGTGCCAATCAGCGTCACCGCCGACAACTGCGTGGCCATCACACTCAACCCCACCGCCCACCACGGCAAGTTGCGATTGGCGAGGAAGTACCCGTCGATATTCTTCGTGCCGCGTGTGCGTCGCAGTCCGTCGACCACCACCACCAATAGATACGTGGCGACAACCGCCCAGTTGATCCAATGCATGGTCAGCTCGCGTAGCGGTACTGCAGCAGCGCCAGCAGCGCGAGGGCGACGGCCTGAATGAGCAGTACGCGCCAGAGGGTGGTACGAAAGGGTGTTGTCATGCTACGAAAATACGGCCTGTACGGACGCCGCGTAGCCGCCGCTTTTCTGGCGACACCCGACGTCCACCTGTTCGTGGCCGGTACACCGTGTTACATCGAACGAGGGCGACCCAGCCATCGATAACCACCGTCGCCCGTACCGGCCACGCGCCGGGTACAGTTGGAGGCCAGCAAAAACCAACAGCATTGACACCAGAGGGCAAGCGGAGGTTCACAGGGTCACGCGGAACACTTCTAAAGTTGTCCTCCGCGCTCTTCGCGGACCCCCGCCCGACCTCTGCGTCACATGCTTTTGTTGTTACTACAACTGCAGGGGGCTGCGCCCCGATAACGAACGAATTTACGCATAAGAACCGTACCACGAAAAGCTCTTTGTAGTTCGTTGTTTGATCCGATTCTATCCGCGAAATCCTTGTTATCGGGCGAAGCCCCCTGCAGTTCTACAGTTCTTATCCGCCTGTTTCCGCCGTTACCTGATCGCGTTGACTCGTCACTGATGACCGAAGACGCACAACCGCCTGACCAACGTTTGCACGAATTCGACGCGATGTTTGCCCTCGCGCCGATGATGGCGCGTGTCGTTGACCTGAGCGGTAGCATCGAGCGCGCGAACCCGCTGGCAGACGAGGAGTTCACAGACGCGCCGCCAACAACACTCCGGCAACTCTGGGAACGGCGTTCACCCACTCGGCTCTTCGGCAGCGAACCAGTCGCCTTTGTGCAGACGTCCGCGATGCGCGCCCTTGCCGGCGCCATCGTGCGCAACGAACTCACACGCGTCGTCGGTGGCGACGGCTCCGAACGGTATCTCGAATGTTCGGCGTCGCCAATTGTCGACGATGCAGCGCGCGTGACCGGCGCCGTACTTCTTGATGTCGATGTGACCGCGCGGGTGCGGAGTGAGCGCGCGCAGATACACGTGCCGACGAATGTGTCGACCGATGACGCGGAGCGAGCGGCGCACGATCGGGCGATGGCCGTCATCGCCCATGTCACGGCGATCGTCATCCATGATGTGAACAACGCGCTCAACCCGATCATGTCGGCCGCGTACTTGTTGCGCCATCACGCCGAGTCGCCCAACATCGTGCGCGACTATGCGGATCGCATTCGCCTCGCCACGGAAGCCGGGTCGGCGATCGCCAGTCGGTTGGGTCGCTTCGTTCGGCAAGCGCCGCTGCACCAAGGAGGTGGCGAGCTCATCCAATTGTCATCGCTGATTGACGACGTCCTCGCCCGAGAAGTGCCACCGTCACGCAGCGGGAATGTCACCGATGGAGGCGTATCCGTCGAGCGTCACGATTCCGACCCATTTGCGGTGCGCGGCATCGAGGAGGATCTTCGCCATGCGCTGCGCTGCCTGGTGCGAAATGCGCTGGAGGCCATGCCTGGTGGGGGCGCTCTGCAGATTGCGACCGAGCGAGACGGCGCGTTTGTGCGCGTTACGGTGCAGGACAGTGGCGTGGGAATGTCCGCGGTCGTGCGCTCGCGTGCCTGCGAACCGTTCTTCTCCACAAAAAACGTGCCCGGAGCGGGTCTCGGGTTGGCCGAGGTGTACAGCATCGTCAAACGACACGGGGGCACGACAACGATTGCGTCGGCACCTGGCGCGGGCACGACCGTCACCCTTCGTCTGCCGATCGCGACCGACGTTACATCGCCAGCAGACGCCGGGCCGTCCACGACGGCGCGACCGTTGACTATACTTATCGCCGAGGATCATGACGATGGTCGCGAGTTTCTCAGTCGCGTCTTGCACTCCAATGGTCACACCGTGGATGCGGTAGCGAGCTGTGCTGCGGCGCGAGCGAAACTCGCGGCAGACGGCGTTCCCATCTATAATCTGCTACTCACCGATGTCAGTTT
>JAYSVL010000433.1:0-13501 GCA_043718595.1 Gemmatimonadaceae bacterium | reverse complement strand
GTCGACAGGAAGGCTCGCAGATGTTCGCCCCACACGCCGGGCAGCGAATGCGTGCCGTGTCCGCGTGTCTGGTCCGAAATCGGAATCAAGATGAACTTCGCGTGCGCGATCTTCGCGGCGAACTGCTCGGCGAGACCGAGTTCCGGCGGATTCACTTCATCATCCGCTGAATTGATGTAAAGTGCCGGCGCCGAGATCTTGCTGACGAATGGTGACGGATCGTAGTCTCGCGACGCGTCGAACTGGTACAGGAAATCGTTCGCGTCACTGCTGCGTACACGCTGATCGAGATACGCCCGGATGAGGCTGTCGGCGGCGTCGCGCGTTGGTGCCTGCTTGTGTTGCAGCAAGGGAGCAGTCCCCATCATGTACAACATCATGGACGCGGTGCGCAGTCCCTCGGGTTGCGCAGTGTAGTTGCCACCCTTCCACGCCGGGTCGTTGCGAATCGCGTCCATTGCCATGGTGCGCATCATGCGGTTGCGACCAGCGATTTGCGCGGGCACACAGGCGAACGGGGCGAGTCCATCCATAAATGCCGGATACGTGTGCCCCCAGATCCAGCCATGCATGCAGCCCATCGAGGTGCCCATGATGAGCCGCAGATGATTGACGCCCAGGTGTTGTGTGAGCAGCCGATATTGCGCGTCGACCATGTCGTCGTAGGTGTACTTGGGAAACTTGGCGCGCAATCCATCGCTCGGTTTGCTTGACGCGCCGTGCCCAATGCCGTCGGGCAAGATGATATAGTACTTGCTGCTGTCGAGCAGCTTGCCGGGGGCGAATAGTTGCCCAGCGTACGCGTTGCCGAGAAAACTGCCGCCGGCGCCGCCGGTGCCGTGGAGAATCATGACAGCGTTGCGCACTGTGCCCGCGGCGTCCTTGCGCGGTGTGCCAAGCGTGGTGTAGTGCAGTCGCAATTCCGCGAGCGTCTCGCCACTGCGGAACGCGAAATTGCGCACAAGAAAGTCGCCGCGCGTGCCCGCGTTGGCCCACGTGGCGGGGCCTTGCGCGCGCGCCGACGGGGCGAAGGCGGGTGACGCGAGCAAGAGGAGTACCAGTGCCGTCGCCCAGCGACGGCCGATCTCACGGACGATTCGGTAAGAGGTCATATAAGCAATCTAGCGCTCCGTGGGGCCTCGGCGTGTCGTCACGTTGACGCGCCACCGGCCGACACCGCATAGTGCAGGACGTAACATCGACCTTTTCCGTCATCCGGCAGCAAGGTTGCCGCTCCAGCGTATCAATTGCCCTGCGCGACGCGTCTCGGACGCACGCGTCGCGCTGCATCGCACCAACCTTAGTGGAGCTGTCATGCGTGTCCTTCGCCTCGTGTTTCCTGTGCTGCTCGTGCTGTCGATCGCAATACCGACGGTCGCGCGCGCACAACCGCCATCGACGCTGCTCGCCACGTCGCCCCTGCCCTGGCCGCCGGTGGCCACGTTCTCAATACTCGGTTACGATCCGCAAACCGGCGAAGTCGGCGGCGCCGTACAGTCGCGTGTGTTCTCCGTTGGCAACGGGGTGTTGTGGGCCGAAGCGGGCATCGGCGCCGTAGCAACGCAGGCGATTGTCGACGTGAGCTACGGACCGCAGGCGATCGCCTTACTGCGCAATGGCATTGCGCCGACTGATGTGGTGAAGCGCGTGTGGGACAGCGATCCCGACCCGCGGCCCGGCGATTGGACGAAATTCGGACGACAATTCGCGGTGATTGATGCGCGCGGCAACGTGGCCGCCTACACCGGTCCGAAGGCGACGGATTGGGCCGGTGACAAGCAGGGCAAGTATTGCACTGCACAGGGCAACATTCTTGCGGGGCCCGACGTTGTCAGTTCGATGGTGAAGGCGTTTGAGGAAACGTCAGGGCACCTCTCGCTTCGATTGTTGGCTGCCCTTGAGGCGGGACAACTGGCGGGCGGCGACAAACGCGGCATGCAATCGGCGGCAATGCTGATCGTCAAGAAAGACGGCGGTGTGTGGCTGCACAACGATGTGGTGGTGCGACTGCAAGTGGATGACAATCCCGAACCGATCAAAGAACTGCGTCGCCTCGTGGAGAAGAATGCCGCGCAGCGTCGGCTCCGCTAGACAGTTTTCACGCCACATCGTCCACCTTCGCCCACGCGATGTCCGCCACCGAATTTGCCAATGCCGCGGCGCTGGCCACACGTCTTGACGCAGAAATTGGCCGAGTGATCATTGGCCAGCAGGATGTGCGTCGCGAAGTTCTCACCTGTCTGTTCGCCGGCGGTCACTGTCTGTTGCGCGGGGTGCCCGGGCTCGCCAAAACGCTGCTCATCAAAACGCTCGCCGACTCTGTTCAACTGACGTTCAGTCGTATCCAGTTTACACCTGACCTGATGCCGTCGGACATCCTCGGCACGGAAGTCATTGAAGACGATGCGGCAACCGGCAAGCGGCACGTACGCTTTATCGCCGGGCCGATTTTTGCCAACATCATTCTCGCCGACGAAATCAATCGCACACCACCGCGCACACAGGCAGCACTGCTTGAGGCGATGCAGGAGTATCAAGTGACCGTTGGCGGTGTTCGGTACCCGCTCGAACGGCCGTTGTTTGTGTTGGCGACAGAGAATCCGATTGAACAAGAGGGCACACATCCGTTGCCGGAAGCGCAGCTCGACCGCTTCATGTTCAATGTGGTGATGGACTATCCCGCCGTAGACGACGAACGACGCATTCTCGCCGACACCACGACCGGTGCCGATCGTACGGCAGCACACGTGTCGACCGGCGCCGAGCTGGAACGAGCGCGACTCCTGGTGCGCGAACTGCCGGCGGCGGCGAACGTGGTGGACTATGCGCTGCGACTGATTCGCGCCACACGTCCTGCCGATGCGACTGCACCGGCGCCTGTGCGTGAATGGGTGCGTTGGGGCGCCGGTCCGCGCGCCGGACAAGCGTTGTTGCTCGGTGCCAAGGCCGCCGCCCTTCTCGACGGTCGCACGGTACCGGCACCAGACGATGTCACGCGGGTCGCGCTTCCCGTGCTGCGACATCGCCTCTTGGTGAACTTTCACGCGGAAGCTGACAACGTGTCGTCGGATGCCGTCATTGAGAAATTGCTCGCTGCTGTGCGACCATGAGCGGCCGTAAGGCGCGGTCTCACTGATGTCGTCGCTGTCGCCGACGGTCGTTGCGGCCATCGACGATCTTGAACTCGCCGCGCGGCTGGTCGTGGAAGGATTACGCGTTGGTGGCCACCGCAGTCCGTTTCGCGGGCACAATACAGAATTCCAGCAATATCGTCCGTATCGCATCGGCGATGATCTCAAGCATCTCGACTGGAAACTGTTCGCGCGCAGCGACCGCCTGTACACGCGACAGTTCCGCGAGTCGACAAACGTGTCGGTAATGCTGGTGCTCGACACCAGCGCCTCGATGGCGTTTCCGGCAGACGGCGTCACCAAGTTTCGATATGCCTGCATCATTGCGGCGTCACTGGCCTATCTGATTTCCACGCAGGGCAACGCGGTGGGCCTGATGACGATGCGGGATGACAAACTGCTCTACCAGCCAGCGCGCGGTGGTCGGTTGCATCTGCTGGCGTTGATCGCCGAGCTTGACCGACTGCGCGCGCTGGGTTCGTGGCAACCGAGTCGCGTTATCGCCCGCAGTGCGGAGTTGCTGCAGCGCCGCGGTGTGGTGGTTGTGCTCTCCGACTTTTACGATGACGAAGAGTTGACGCGTCGCGAGTTACGTCGCGTCGCGCAGCGCGGTCATGATGTGGCGATGCTGCAGGTGGTGTCGCCCGATGAGCTCGCGTTTCCGTTTGTCGGCAACGTGGCATTTGAGGATCTGGAAACAGGTGCGCAGGAACGTGTCGACGCAGCGTCGGTCGCGGCAACCTATCGGCTTGAGTCTGCTGCGTTTCTTGAGCGATGGATGATGTCGGCGCGGCGTGACAACGTGGACTACGCGCTGCTCTCGACCGGCACAGCACCGGCGCGCGCGCTGCGCGACTTCCTCGTACGCCGAAGCGCGCGCGAGCGTCCGCAGCCGGCGACAGCGGCCGAACACGCGTGACCTGGCTCAACCCATGGGCGTGGCTCGGTTTGGGCGCATTGGTGGTTCCGTTGGTGCTGCACCTGCTCAGTCGTCAGCAGGCGCGGGTGCAGCAGTTTCCTTCCCTCCGATTCATCGCCGCGTCACGTCTGTCACTCGCGCGCCATCGCACGCTGAGCGACGTTCCCTTGCTGATCGTTCGAGTTGCGATCTTTGCCGCGGCGGTGGCCGCACTGGCACAACCAGCGTTTCGTGCGCCAGTACAGGAGAGCGGTCGTGCGCGGAAGGTGTCGCGGGCCATCATTGTTGATACCAGTATCAGCATGCGCGGCGCGACGGCCGTTGGTCGATCTGCGGTTGGGGTGGCGCGCGCAGAAGCCTCGCGTTTCGCTGATTCGTCGACGACGAGCACGATGATTGCGACCGATCGTCCGTCGTCTGCACTTCCCGGTGCCTTAGCGTGGCTTGAAACGCAGCCGTCGCCGCACGAGGTGATCGTGCTCTCCGATTTTCAGCTCGGCGCGTTTGATGCGACCGATGTGTCGCGCATCCCCGAGCACGTTGGTGTGCGCACCGTGTCTATCGACGCTGCCATGCCGGATTCCGCGATTGTGATGCGGACGCGTGACGGTGTGCACACGGTTATCGCGCGCACGATGACGTCGCATGTTGGAACAACGGTGGAGTGGACTACGACTCGCACTACCGACAGCGCGGTGAGTGATCCGGTTGCAACGCTCGCGCTGCTGATCGGCGCAGCAGACAGCGCGCCGGCGCGACGCCTGCGAGAGGTTGTCGGTTTTCCCTTGACCGACACGAACGTGCTGGGAACCGAGTCTCCACGTGTTCAGACGCCCGTACGTTCAATCGCAATCGTCTATCCCTCATATGCGTGGCGGGGACCGGGCACCGACAGTGGGACGGCGCGCGAAACCGCTAGAACTGCGTCCGACACCGTTGGGACTGCGCCCGACACCGCTGGGACTGCGCCCGGCGCAAATGCGGCTCGCGATCCGGCTAGCATCGATCGCCGTCGGCGAGCATCGCGCGCCGCGCTCTCGCCGTGGATGCTGCAAACGATCACGTTGCTGCGCGCTGACGCCACCCTGCGCTCTTTGGCATACGACATCGCGCCATTAGTCAGTGCGCGCGACATCACGCCAGCTGTCCGTGCGGGTGGCACCGATGCCCGACCGGAACGTGACGACGCGGACGTCATGCTGTTTCGCGACAACACCGGACGCTCGTTGCTCGTTGCGAGCGCTGATTCCGTCGACGGGCATGACAGGCTCCTTCTGCACACACGCGTTGATGTGTCGAGTGTGATGTCGGCTGCACTGCTCACCGCGACGGGTCGCGCAATCAGTGACGCGGTGCCAATGAGCGAGTACGAACGCAATCGCGTGCCGCCAGACTCCGTTGCACGATGGACACGAGCGCCGGTCACGACGTCTGCTCGGCCGATACTGGACGCGTCGAGCGACGATGCGTCGAACAGCAACGACGGTCGCTGGCTGTGGCTCGTGGTGCTCCTACTGCTTGCAGGGGAGTGGTGGGTGCGTCAACGCACGGCGGGCGCGCAGCTCGCGTCCAGTGCGCTGCGACCATTCGGGAGCGGCGAGTGAGCGCAATGGAAACAACAACCTACGTACGTGCGTATCTGGCGCACGCGAAACGGCGTTCCGCATGGATGGCTTTCGCGTGGGGTGCGAGCGCGGCCGTCATCGTCGCCGCAGTGCTGCGGGTCGCTGGTTGGCCGGCGCCCGGTGTGTCGTCAACCGTGAGTGACACTTCTCAACTGCTGCCCGCTGCGATCGTGGTCGTGCTGTTGGCGTCCGCTGGCGGTATTCTCGCAGTACTTGTTGGGTCGCGAACGCGCACGACAATTGCGCGACGCCTTGAGCAGGCGGCACCGAACTTTCGGAATGTGCTGGTGACGGCGGAGGAACTCCTCGACGCGCCCGATCGTGTCGCCGTACCGGTGCGCGCGCTTGTGCTGGAGAGCGCGGCGCGTGCGGCGCGCGCGACGGACGTGGCGACACTGTTCCCGTCGCGGCGCGCGTTTGGGGCGTGCGCCGCAGCGCTGACGCTTTGGTCCCTGACTTTCGTGCCACGTGACCGCTTGCCGAGCGCGGTACGCATGAGTGCCGCGAGCACGCATAGAATCGCGGCGATCCGTGGCGTCCGCATTGAGGTCAGGCCACCATCATACACCTCCCTGCCAGTGACCAGCGAACGCAACCCGACCCGTGTTGACGTCGTCGCCGGTAGTCGTGTGCACATCGACGTTGACGCCATCGCGGATTCCGTGTCGGTGGAGTTGATCAGTGAAACGCAAACGCTCGTGCGCGACGCGTCTGGCCAGTTTCGTGGCACATTTATCGCCGAGTCCGATGGATTCCTTGCACTCAACGCGCGACTGCGCACCGACGCGGCGGGTGCTCGACAGTTGATTGGGTTATCCGTCTCACCAGATCAAGCGCCGCGCGTGCGCGTGACAGCGCCGGGTCACGACGTGCGACTGGAGAACGCGAATCGCACGCTGGCTCTGCGCATTGACGCCGACGATGACTTTGGCCTGGCGACGCTCCGTCTGCGCTATACCAAAGTGAGCGGCTCCGGTGAGCGATTTACCTTCACGGACGGTGGCTTGCCACTTGCGGTGACGAGGCGCGATGAGCGCGCGTGGACGGCGAGTGGTGCTCTGGTGCTCAACAATCTTGATCTCGCGCCAGGTGACATGGTGGTGTATCGCGCCGTGGTGACGGACCGACGACCGGGTGCCGTGCCGGTGGAGTCCGACGCCTACATCGCTGAAATCACTGCGCTAGGTGCCATCGCCGCACCGGGCTTTGCGATTGACAACGACCAGAGCCGGTACGCGTTGAGTCAGCAGATGGTGATTCTCAAGACGCAACGCTTGCTCGACCGCCGCGCTACCACGCCGCCGGAAGCGTTCGCGGCCGATGCGCTCGAACTGGCGAGTGAGCAGCGTCGCGTGCGCGCCGAATTCGTGTTCATGATGGGCGGCGAACTGGCGGATGAAGTCACAGCCGACGCTAGCATGTCAGATCTCAACGAAACCGCCGAGGCCGAAGCGGAAGGCGATCTCGCTGCTGGGCGCATGGCGAATCAGGGGCGGATTGCGCTGCTGCGTGCCATCCGTGACATGAGTCGGGCGTCGACAGCGCTCACGTCGACGCTGGTATCAGAGGCGCTTGTGAACGAGAAACGTGCGCTGGTGCAAATCGAGCGGGCGTTTTCACGCTCGCGAATAATTCTGCGCGCGCTCACTGAGCGGGAGAGTCTCGACATGTCGCGTCGCCTGTCCGGATTACTCACGGCCGTGACGCGTGATGTGCGCGCGACGAGTGTGCCGGCGAATGACGCTTACGCGGCAGGGCTACGTGCGGTGCTGGCGGACCTCGCCACGATTGTTGGCGATACGTCGCTTGCCAGCGACGCGGCGACCCGACTGACCCGAGCGGCGCAGCGTGTGCTGCAACTCGGTCCTTCGCTCAAGCCGCGGCACGAGATTGCCACGGATCTCGGCATGTCGCAGACTGCGCTGGCACGTGGCGACGTGCGTGAGACTCGCCGACGGATCGATGACGCGTCGGTGCGCCTTGGCGATGCGCTGCGCACTGTGACAGTCGCGTCTCGTCGGCGTGACGCCACGTTCGAATCGCGTGTACTTGACGGTCGCGCGCGCACGCTGCGCGAGAAACCACGCGGCGGTGGGGCCTTCGCGAAGTGATCGAGCGCGCGCTGCGAATGCTCGCCATCGCTCTGGCGGTTGTGGCGTTGCTGGATCCCGCGATGACGTCCCAGCGGAGCGATCGCCCGATCATTGCGCTGGTGGACACGCACCTCGCATCGCACATAGCGCGCGCCGACGGGGACGCTGCGCATCGCGCCCTCGTCGCCAACACGCGTCGGCTGCTCCAGAGGGATTTTGTCGTGGTGAGCGCCCCATTTGCCAACGCATCCGGTACCGTGCTCGTGGGCGATCAGCTGCCACCCCATATCAGTCATCTTGCACAACCTTGGTTTGTCATCCCGTCCGATAGCCTGTCACCGGCGCTGCGCATCGCGTCTATCGACGCACCGCGCCGCGCGCTGCTGGGTGCTGGCGTCACGGTGGTCGTGCGGGTGCATGCGCGGAGCGCCCAGGGACGCACCGTACGAATCGCGATGCGGCATGGCGGACTACTCACGGACCGCGCGGAGCACGTCGTCACCGACGATGACGACCGCTTCAACATATCGCTGACCTTCAACCCCACCGATAGCGGAACAGCGGCGATTACGGTGACGGCGAAACTTGACGCGATGAACGCGGATTCGGCGATGGCGAGCGCGGTCGTTGCGGTATCAGCTGATCCGTGGCGCGTGTTGGTGTACGATGTGCGTCCGTCGTGGATGTCGACGTTTGTCCGCCGCGCCCTTGAGCGTGATCGGCGTTTTGCTGTCAGCAGCCGCATCGTCACCTCACGCAACATCAGCACGGACGCGGGTCGTCCCCCGACGTCGTTTGACGATGAGACAACCATCGACGGGTACGATGCGATCATCATCGGGGCGCCCGACGCTCTGAGGGCGCGCGACGTCGATGGCATCGGTCGCTACTTGCGAGAGCGCGGCGGCAGTGTACTGCTCGTGTTCGATCGAGCCAGCACGGGCGCGTACACGAGGCTTACTGGGGATCTGCGCTGGACCACGTCCACCAGCGCGACGCCGCGCGTGGTAGTGGCCACCGGTGATGATGGACGTACGGACCGTCTGGGCGCGGCTCGCGTACTGACGGACAGCGTGAGTCTGCGTGTCTCGGAGTTCGCGACGACAAACGCAAGTGAAAGCGCAGCGTCGCAAGCGCCGGCCCTGCTCCGACCGTCCGCCGCCGATCCGGACTCCGTGCGGGCGGCGGTCTGGCGCCTGAGCGTCGGTGCCGGCCAGCTAATCGTCAGCGGCGCGCTTGACGCGTGGCGATACCGCGAGCCAGGCGTGTCGGGGTTTGATCGCTTCTGGCAAATGCAGGTGGCTAGAGCGGCGGGCGCAGCGCCACCGCCGATCGTGATTGAGACCGTGTCGCGGCCCGTCGCACCCAACGAAGAGGTCGAGTTGGTCGTTACGGTACGAGAAGCGGCTTTGTCATCACGTGCCACCGGTGGCGTGGTGCGGGCTTTGGTGTCTGCGGGCATATCGTCGCCGGAATCTGCGGTTGGCCAGTCCATTCGGCTGTGGCCAGACGGTGCGGTCGGCCGGTTTCGTGGCGCCTTTCGGGCGCCGACGGGCGATGGGGCGTATTTCTTGCGCGTCGTTGCCGACGGTGCGCGCGCAACGTCTCCGATTGTCGTATCGACCGGTGCTCGAACGTCTGCGCTGGACGATCGCGAAGTGCTGTCGGCGTGGGCCATCGCTAGTAGCGGCAACGTGGTCGCGGCGACACAATTGCAAGAGCTGCCGAACATCGTCAAGCGCGCCATTCAACCCGCCGCGCGAACGATCATCTGGCATCCGATGCGTTCTGCGTGGTGGATTGTTCCGTTTGCTCTGTTGCTCGGCGCCGAGTGGTGGCTACGGCGCCGAACGGGTCGTGCTTAAGTCACACGTGTCGCAACTGATCGCGCAGTCGCCCTCTGCACCCTTTATCGCCACATGTATACTCGAGAACAAGTCAAGAGCATCACCGACAAGGTGATCAACATGGCCAAAGCGGACACCGTCGAAGTGAATTTCAGCGGTGGCGAGCGGTCCGGTACCCGGTGGGCCAATTCGTCGATCACGACGAACCTCGTGCAGTACGATCGACAAGTCACCGTCAATGTGCGTGTCGGCCAGAAGCCAGGAAGCGCGAACACGCGCGACTTTTCTGATGCCGGCCTTCAGGCGATGGTCACCGAAGCCGTGACCGCAGCGCAGGGCGCGCAGGATGCACCAAGCCTGAGCGACCTGCTTGGGCCGCAGGAGTACATCCCGGTAGATGCCGCGCTTCCGGAGATGGTGGACTTCGGTCCCGCGCAACGGGCGCGCATGGTAAGGGACAGCATCGATATCGCCGAGAAGAAGGGTGTGCTCGGCGCGGGGTACATCCCGAAAATTGATCAGACGAACTGTCAGGCCAACTCCAAGGGTTTGTTCGCGTATTATCGCGCGGCCGAATCGAGCTTTGTGCTCACGTGTCGCATGCCCGACGGCAGCGGATCCGGATGGTCTGGCACGACCGGCATCAAGGACGTGCGCATGATCGACGCAAAAGCGCTCACCGAGATTGCTGCTGGTAAGGCGCTCAAGAGTCGCAATGCGAAAGCGATTGAACCGGGACGCTACACGGTGATTCTGGAGCCGCGTGCCAACGCGCGTTTCCTCTCCCTGATGACGGGAATTTTTGGTGCGGCCGGCGGCGGTGGACGCGGCGGGTTCCCTGGCGGTGGCAATCCTGGTGGCGGACCGCCTGGTGGCGGACCGCCTGGCGGCGATCCTGCGGCCGCCGGTGGTCCTCCCGGAGCCGGTGGCGCCGGTGCTGGAGGAGGTGGTGGTGGAGGAGGTGGTGGCGGTGCCGGCAACTTTATGAACGGCAAGAAACCCGGCGACAAGATCTTCTCTGATCTGTTTTCGCTCAAGAGTGATGTGGGCAATGCGGTGCTGCGTCAGAGCACGATGCTCGGCGACAACAAACCGGCAAAGCCCGTGCAATGGGTTGAGAAAGGGGTTCTGCGCAACATGGCGGCGGGACAGTCCGCCAACACGAACATGAGTCTCGTGCAGGAAGGGTCTGAGTTGTCGGTCGAAGATATGATCAAGCAAACGCGTCGCGGACTGCTCGTCACGTTCTTCTGGTATATCCGTGGCGTCCCGGCGGAAGGTCAGCCGTTGCTCAATACGGGCATGACACGTGACGGGTTGTTTCTTATCGAGAACGGGGAGATCGTGGCGCCAGTGCAGAACTTTCGCTGGAACATGAGCCCACTGGTTGGCTACAACAATCTCTCGCTCGTGGGCAAGCCAGTGCCGATGCATTTGGGGGAGTCGTACGACGGTGGCAATGCGGCGCTGGTGCCACCTGTGCGTATCGAAGAGTTCTATATGACGTCCGTCTCGCCGGCCGTCTGACGCGATCCATCCTGAGCACTCTATGAGCCCAACTCGTCGTGATTTTCTCAAGGGCGTCGGCGCGACTACAGCCGCCATGGCGCTCTACTCGCATGATCTGGTCGCCGACATTGTGGCCACGTCGCCGCAGCACCGTGTTCGCGATTCAAAATTCAAAGGCCTGTCGGACATCGTCCTTGGTGAAGCGAAGCTGGCCGGCTGCACGTACGCCGATGTTCGCTTCACGCTGACATCCAACATTCCTGGCGGCATGGCGAACTTTCGCGTTGACGCGACAGGCGGTGCTGGCGGCCGCGGCGGCTTCGGTGCTGGCGGTGGTGGTGGTCGAGGTGGCGGCGGTGGTGGTGGACGCGGTGGTCGCGGCGGCGGCACCACCGGAATTCCGACCGAAGCTGAACGCAAAGCTGCCGGTTTTGGCGTGCGCGTGATTCACAGCGGCGTCTGGGGATTTGCCTCGAGCCCGATTGTCACCGAAGATGAGATTCGTCGTGTGACGCGCGTGGCAGTGGAGGTTGCGCGTGCGAGTGCGATCGCCAAGAAGCAGGATCTCAAACTCGCGCCGGTGCCCGCGTACGTGGAGAACTACATCACGCCGATGAAGAAACATCCGACATCGGTGTCGGCCACGGACAAACAGAATTGGGCGCAGGCCATCGTCGACAAGGCCAGCAAGGTGCAAGGCGTGACGACGGTGAACGTGTCGGCGAACCACGGCTACGAGTGGCGTTACTTCGCGTCGAGTGTTGGCTCGTACATCGAGCAGGAGCTGTTTACCACGACGCCAACGATGACCGTGACGGCGAAAGTTGGCGATGTCACGAAGACGCGAAACTATCCGGGTGTGGCGGGCTGTGGCGGATGGGAATTTGCGGAGGATTCTGACCTGCTCGATCAGGCCGAAAAGGTTGCGACGGACGCCGTCGAGATGTGCACCGCGAAGCCACTGGGCGGCAGCGGACTGCGTGACCTGATTCTGTCGCCCTCACATGCGATGCTCACCATTCACGAGATCGTGGCGCACGCGACGGAGCTTGATCGCATTGTCGGTTATGAGGCCAACTATGCCGGTACGAGTTTCGTCAAACTGTCCGATGTTGGAAAGCTCAAGTACGGGTCGAAGCTGATGAACGTCACCGCTGACAAAACGAGCAGCGGCCTGGGCACGACGGGCTTTGACGATGATGGCGTGAAAGGCATGAAGTGGCCACTCATTCGCGATGGCGTGCTTGTTGGCCTGCAGACCAATCGCGAAACGGCGCATATCATGGGTGAAGACTTTAGCCGCGGCTGCACGTTTGGAAACTCGTGGCGGGACTATCCGTTCCTGCGAATGCCCAACGTACACGTAGAGCCAGGGCCAGCAAATTCACCAACGCGTGATGCGCTCATCGCCGATGTCAAGAACGGCGTGATGATCGACGGACGCGGCAGTTACTCGATCGACCAGCAACGCTACAACGGACAGTTTGGCGGTCATATTTTCTGGGAGATCAAGAACGGCAAGATTACGCGCCAGTGTACCGACGTGACGTACAACGCGATCACGACGGACTTCTGGAAAAACCTCGATGGCATCACCGGCCCCAAGGAATACCAGATGCACGGCACGGGCGGCGATGCGAAGGGGCAGCCGACACAAACGAACAGCATTTCGCACGGCTCGCCGTGGCTGCTGATCCGCAAAATGATGGTCGGCGCGGCGTTCGACTGACCCACGCCGACCCGCGCCATCGCCGGTCGGCGCGGGAGCACAGCAACTGCACTGTCTCGTTCAGGTCATCGCATACACCACCAGGTTCACCGCGAACTTGGTGTTGTCCGATGACCTGAAGCGTTTATTGCGCCAACTGTAGTCCCATTCGCAACCATAGTCTTTGCTCGAGTAGATCACACCCAGACGACCGTTACGCTCAATGCCATTGAGCCAGTCGTGGACGATGTTATCGCCCCAGCCATTGAGCTCGTGCGTGGTTTGTGGAGGGCCGTCCGGAAACTTGAAGAACGCGCGGTACAGTGCGTGACGATTGGAGATCTTTGCCAGGACCTCGGGCCCGCTGCCGAATGCGCGTTGCATTTCCGCCCGGAATGATTTCGCATACAGTCCGTTCACGTCGTGGTTGCAATCGTCGGAAAAGAGCACACCACCGTTGTCGACGTACCGAACCAGTCCTTGCCGCTCGCGTTCACTGAAACGCACGAGCTTGTGCCCCGTCATAAAGAGAAACGGGTACGATTGCAGTTCGGCGGAGTCTGCGGTGATCACCACTTCCTGCTGCTGCACCGGAATGTCGGTGTACTGCAACACGGCATCCAGCACGTTGGCACACACTTTGGGATTGTAGTCCCAGTCGCCCGAGTC
>JAYSVL010000432.1:0-4195 GCA_043718595.1 Gemmatimonadaceae bacterium | reverse complement strand
AGTCCATGGCCAGCGCGTGCGGCTGGTCCATGTCGGTTGGGCCGGTGCCTTTTTGTCCCCACGTTTTGAGCAGTGTTCCAGACTTGTTGAACTTGAGGACGCGAGCATTCGCCCCCACGGCGGACGAATGCCCCTCGGCAACAAAAATGTCACCGTTGGGCGCCACGAGGATGGCGTTCGGTTGGTAAAAAAACGCCGTGTCTCGTGCGCCGCCGGGCTTGCCGAGTGTGAGCAAAAGGTCACCTTTTGGCGAGAACTTGAAGATCTGATGCCCCTTGGGCGGAGCGGCAGGATCGGCCGGTGCCGTGCGTCCGCCGGTACACGCGCAGTCGACCACCCACACATTGCCTTGGGCGTCGACGTGAAGGCCATGCGGCGACAGGATCATGCCGCTGCCGAAAGAAGCAACCAGGGTACCCGCGGCGTCGAACTTGAGGACAGAAGGAAGCGCTGAACCGGCGCACGAGTTCACGCCGCAACGCTCGGCGACCCAGATACTCTTTCCGTCGCGATCGATGTCGACCGCGCTTGTAGATCCCCACATGCGACCCTCGCCAAGCTTCGCCCACCCCTCGACGGTCTTGAACGGGTTGGGGAGTGTGTTGCTGGGCGGCGCGTCGGGTCCCGTCGCGGATTGCCCGCGCAGTGGGTGGCCAGCGAGAGTGAGACCGAGTAGGGCCGCGGATACGTACACAGACCGCATGGGGAGAACGCTCCGAAAGGAAGGGACGGGCGGGACAACCGATCAGCGATAAGAGTGCGAACGGCGCAGCAACTCGGCAAGTTACGTGACGCTGCGGATTCGTACCCTTCGACACCGTGTGTGATGCGAGCTGTGCCTGTGTTGCTGTTCCTGATCGCCGTGGCGGCGTGCTCCCCGAGTGATGACGCGTCCCGAAGCACCGGTGCGGTGCCGTCGGCTGGCGAAGTTCGTGCTGCCTCCTCGGCAACGGGGACGCTCGAAATCGCGAGCTGGAATATTGAGTGGTTTGGTGACCCCGGGAACGGGCCATCCAACGAGGCGCAGCAGGCGCAAAACGCACGCGACGTGATCGTGAGCACGGACGCCGAGATTTGGGGCGTGGCGGAGATCGTTGATGAAGCGCAGTGGGATCGCTTGAAGGCGGAGTTACCGGCGTATGATGGCGTGCTGGCGAATGCACGCGCGGTGTCGGGGCGTGGCGCTGCCTATACCGCGACCGAACAAAAGGTCGGCATCCTCTTTAAGCGTGATGTGGCTTCGATGGTGCGTGCGCGTCTTATTCTGCAACAGAGCGATCGTGACTTTGCCGGTCGGCCACCGCTGGAGGTGACGTTTCGTGTGACGATGAATGGTGTCAGTGAGGAGCTCGTCTGCATCGTGCTGCATATGAAGGCCAGGCAAGACGAGGAGAGTTGGTCACGTCGCGCCAGTGCGTCGCGCGCGCTCAAGCGTTACCTCGACGACACCTATCCATCGCAGCGGGTGATCGTGATGGGCGACTGGAATGACGGCGTGACGCGGTCGATCACGATCGGCAAGCCGTCGCCGTTTGCACCATTCATGAACGATACAGCGCGCTACCACTTTGTCACGCACTCGCTCGACGCGCGTGGCGTCTCCTCGACCGTCGGCAATCGCAGTATGGTGGATCATCACTTGGTAAGTAATGAACTTGCGGCCGACGAACTCGCCAACTCCGCGCGCGTGCTGACGAAGTTTCGCACCGTTCGTGACTTTCGGCGGTCGACGAGTGATCACTACCCGGTATTGAGTCAGTACACCGTGAACGGAGATGGTGCGCGACGGTGAGCGGCTTTGAATTTGAAACGGCGCGGCGCGTGGTGAGTGCCGACGGTGCCGCACTGCGCTTGCCAGAATATGCGCATGCGCTGGGCATGCGACACGCGCTACTGGTGACTGATCACGGACTACTGGGCAGTGGTGTGATGGACGAGGTGCTGTCGGCGTTGGCGCGATCGGCGGTACAGGTGACGGTGTTCGATGGCGTGCTGGCAGATCCACCGGAGGCATCGGTACACGCAGCCGTCTCGATGGCGCGTGCAGTGCACGTTGATGGGGTGATCGGCGTGGGTGGTGGCAGTTCTCTCGACACCGCGAAACTCGTCGCGCTGCTTGCGGGCTCCGGCGAGTCACTTGATGCGATCTATGGCGTGGACTTGGCGCGCGGGCCGCGACTCCCGCTGATTCAGGTGCCTACCGCGGCGGGCACCGGGTCTGAAGTGACGCCGATTGCTATTGTGACGACGCTCACGCAGGAAAAGAAGGGTGTCGTGTCACGACTGCTCTATGCCGATCTCGCGGTGCTTGACGCAACCCTCACGCTCACGTTACCTGCGCGTGTAACGGCGATGACCGGCATCGATGCGATGGTGCACGCGATCGAAGCGTACACGTCGCGTCACAAAAAGAACGTGCTCTCCGACGGGTTAGCGGTGCGCGCGCTGCAGCTCTTGTCGAACAACCTGCGCATTGTGCTGGCAGACGGGCGCAATCTTGCTGCACGGCGGGCAATGCTTGAGGGATCGATGCTGGCCGGCATGGCGTTTGCGAACGCACCCGTTGCGGCGGTGCATGCACTCGCGTATCCACTGGGCGGGCATTTTCACGTGCCGCACGGTTTGAGCAACGCGCTGGTGTTAGTGCCGGTGCTCAAGTTCAATTGTTCGGCGGCGGACACGATGTATGGCGAACTCGCGCCCGCCGTGTGGTGCGACGGCCGACCAGTGGCGACGCAGGCGAGCGCCCGCGCGTTTATCGATGCCATGGACTCGCTCGTTGCGGACGCGGGCCTTGAACGAACACTGTCGCAGGTTGGCGTGACTGCGGCGGACTTGACCGTGCTGGCGACCGATGCGCTCAAGGTGCAACGTCTCCTCGTGAACAATCCGCGCACCGTGACGTACGACGATGCGTTGGCGATCTATCAGGCGGTGTTGTAGCCATGTTAGACGAATCCGGGCCAGCGGAGAACGTGAGGGAGTCGCGCGAGCGGTATGCGCATCACACGGCGCTCGACACGCGCTGGATGGACAACGATGTCTACGGCCATGTGAACAAAGTCGTGTACTACAGTTTCTTTGATACGGCGGTGAATCGCTGGTTGATCACCCACGGTTTGCTCGACGCGCAGACCAGTGAGTGTATTGGACTGGTCGTGGAAACGCAGTGCCGATACATGCGGCCGATCAGTTTTCCCGACGCGGTGACGGTGGGGTTGCGGGTGGCGCGCATTGGGTCGAGCAGCGTGCGCTACGAACTCGCCCTGTTCCGGAACGACGACGCACTGCCAGCAGCGGTCGGCCACTTTGTGCACGTGTACGTCACTCGCGCGTTGCGCATTCCGTGTCCGATTCCAGACGCCGTCCGGCAAGCGTTGCAGACGCTCATACCGCAATGAATCGCGCGACGCTCGTGGTACCATTTGGTGACGCGCATCATCCGTCTGCGCCGCCACCATTGCACGATGACGACGCGCATGTGTGGCGTGTTGACCTTGGTGCGACGCACATGGTGCACGCGTTACGACCGCTCTTGTCGGACGCAGAACGGGTGCGGGCGGACCGTTTTCATCGGGCCGAGCATTCGCATCGGTTTACGATCGCGCACGGCGTACTGCGCAGCATTCTTGCTGGTTATGTGGGGGTGCAGGCGTCCGAACTGTCGTTTCGCATGGGTGTGCACGGCAAGCCATCGCTTGATGCGCACGGCGAGACGGTGGACTTCAATCTGTCGCACTCGGGTAACGTCGCCCTGGTCGCCGTTACGCGTGGTCGCGCCATTGGTGTCGACGTCGAGGAGTGGGACGACCGCGTGCAGTACCTCGACGTCGCGGAGCGCTTTTTCTCGCCCGCCGAACGTGTGCACTTGCGCGCGCTTGACCGCGGTAGCGTTGCGCACGGTTTTTTCTCTGCCTGGTCGCGAAAGGAGGCGTATCTCAAGGCTACCGGTGCGGGTATTACGCAGGGCCTGCATCACTTTGACGTTTCATTGCACCACGACGTACCGGCCGAGTTGTTGGCCGATCGTTTAGATCCCGACGCGGTGACCCGGTGGCAGATGCGGGCGCTTGACGTTGGGCCACGGTATTCCGGCGCATGAAATATTTATTTTTTCTACTCGTTTTATTTTTTACTTTCAACGGATTTGGACAAACGATCAAAGTCAACCCGACGGGCGTTAATGTTAATTCAC
>JAYSVL010000431.1:0-4203 GCA_043718595.1 Gemmatimonadaceae bacterium | reverse complement strand
TCTGGGAACAACAACTACAACTACAACAAACTGCAACAGCATTTGACGCAGAGGGTTAGCTGAGGTCCGCAGAGCACGCTGAGGAAACTTTTGGATGTCCTCCGCGCTCTTGGCGGACCTCGGCCAACCCTCTGCGTCCAATGCTGTTGTTTTGTTATTGCGGTTGCCGTCGCGGTCTGCGCCTCGCGCGATTGGTGCCTTGCTATCACATTCGAACGTGCCGTTCGTCTCTCCATCCACGCGTGCCACCAATATGCGCCTCGTCTCTCTGCTGCCCCTGCTCCTCGTTCCGCGTCTCCTGCTCGCGCAGCGCTCCGCGCCGTCCACGCGCGCGTCTAAAGCCCCAGCGCTCGACACCGCATTCATTAGAGTGCCAACGTGGCGCTTTGTCGGCCCCGACGGCAATCGCGTCATCGCCGTGGCCGGCGTGCCAGGTGAATACAAGACGTACTATGCCGGCGCCGCCAGCGGTGGACTGTTCAAGAGCACCAACGGCGGGATTCGCTGGACACCAATCACCGATTCGCTGCGTGTGTCGTCGGTGAGTGCGCTCGCGGTTGCGGCGAGTGATCCGAACGTCGTCTGGTTTGGCACTGGCGAAACGTTCTTGCGCAGCAACGTATCGATTGGCGACGGCATCTATCGCTCCACCGATGCCGGTCAGCACTGGACGCGCATGGGACTCGAGAACACGGGCCGCATTGGTCGCGTGTTGATTCATCCCACCAATCCCGATGTGGTGTACGCCGCAGCGCAGGGACACGGCTACGGTCCGCAACAGGATCGTGGGTTGTGGCGCACGATGGACGCCGGCCGCACGTGGAAGAAAGTGCTGTTTGTGAACGACAGCACCGGTGTGATTGACGTCGCGTTGGATCCCAGCAATCCGCGTGTGTTGTTCGCCGCGAGCTGGCAACAGTACATCGTGCCGTGGGACAAGAATTCTGGCGGCGCGGGCAGCGGCATCTGGATGTCGCGTGATGCGGGCGATACATGGCTACGACTCGACGGCGGTACCGACGGACAGGGCTGGGGCAAAGGGCTGCCAAAGAAAGGCACGATGGGCAAGATCGCCGTTGGTGTCGCGCGCAGTGATGCGCAGCGACTGTACGCGCTCATTGAAATGAAGGAGCCTGCACTCTACCGCAGTGATGACGGTGGTCGCTCGTGGCGCAGTGTCAATCGCGATCATGATTTGCTGGAGCGGCCACAGTACTACACACGCTTTGGTATCAGTCCCAACAACGCCGACAAGTTGTTTGTTGTTGGTGTGCGTTTTGTTGGCACGAGTGACGGCGGTCTCACCAAGATGCCCAACCCTCCGCGCGCTGGCGGCGACTTGCACGACATCTGGTGGGACCCGCAGGACGCGGACCGTTTTGTGGTGGGTGACGACGGCGGTGTGGGCATCACCATTGACGGTGGCAAGTCGTTCACCCGCATCGCGCTGCCCAACGCGCAGATGTATCACGTCGCCACGGACACCAAGATTCCGTATAACCTCTACGGCAATCGTCAGGACGGGTATTCGTACGGCGGCCCAAGCAACTCGCGTGGGTCACGCTCGATTGGTGTGTGGAGCGCCGTTGGTGGATGTGAGAGTGGCTGGGCGATTCCCGATACGATCGACAATCGCACGGTGTGGAGCGGTTGTTACGACGCCGGTCTCGAACGTTTCGACTTACAAACAAAAATGGCCCGCGCCGTGGAGCCGTGGCCCGAAGCCGGATACGGTGTGCCACCGAAAGACCTGAAGTACCGCTTTCAGTGGACGTTCCCCATTCACATCTCGCCGCACGATCACAACACGGTCTACGTGGGTTCGCAGTACGTCCACAAAACCACCAACGGCGGCCAAAGCTGGACGCTCATCTCGCCCGACCTGTCAACCAACGACAGCACAAAACAACAATCGTCCGGCGGACTGGTTACCGACAATCTGTTCGTCGAAAACGTGACGGTGCTATTTGCTATCGCCGAATCACCGCTGCAGAAGGACGTGATCTGGGCGGGGACGATGGACGGCTTGATGCACATCACGCGCGACGGTGGCAAAACATGGACCAACCTCACGGCCAGCATTCCGGGGTTGCCCAAATGGAGCACCATCTCCGGCATTGAGCCCAGCAAGTACGACGCGGGCTCGGCGTACATCGCCGTCGACGCACACCTGATCAACGATCGCGATCCGTACATTTATAAGACGACCGATTTCGGCAAGACGTGGACGCGACTCAGCGGCGACATCCCGAAGAGCGTGTTCAGCTACGTGCATGTAGTGCGCGAAGATCCCGTCCGCCGCGGTATGCTGTACGCGGGTACCGAGAATGCACTGTACGTGTCGCTCGACGATGGCGCACATTGGACCGAGATCAACGGTGCACTCCCGCACGCACCAGTGAGCTGGCTACAAATCCAGGGACACTTTCACGATCTCGTTGTCGCCACGTACGGTCGCGGGTTTTGGATCGCTGATGACATTTCGTATCTGCGATCACTTGGCGATTCACTCAACACCAAGTCGGCATCGCTACTGCCGCTGCGTGCAGCCTATCGATTCCGCAAAGTCGCCACGCCCACCGGCCCCACGAACTCGCTCGTTGGCGGTGAAGATCCGCCGCTCGCTGCCACGATCAACTACACCATTGGCACGCTGCCAACCGATTCGACGGCGAAAGACTCGGTGCAGTTTCGTGTGTTCGATGCTGGCGGCTTACTGATACGCAAGTTCGCGACCGCTCCTCCTAAGCGCGGACTCAATCGTGCCTTGTGGGATTTGCGATACGAAGGGCCGCGTAAAGCGAAATTGCGAACCGCGCCACCGGGCAACACCAGTTTGCGCGTGCTTGACTCACGCGCGTTAGTGCCGTGGGACCTTGATCTTGTGGGCGGTCAGGTAGGCCCGCTTGCGGCACCCGGCATGTACACCGTCGCGATGCTGTGGGGGCGCGACACACTGCGTCAGCGTGTCGAAGTACGGCGCGACCCCAACAGCGAGGGCAGCACTGCCGACATTGTTGCGCAGGTCACACTCGCGCTCCGTATTCGCGATGCACTCAATGAAACCGTCGCCCTCATTGATGAATCGGAATGGAGCCGTCGCGGCTTTGAACAACTGCGCACGACACTGCGCGAGAAGATCAAGGACGCGAAAGAGTTTGGACCCTCGCCCGGTCGCGAGCTCAAGGTCGCCGACGCCGAAGCGTTTCTCAAAGACATCGACGTCGTCGACAAGAAGGTGATCGGCATCGAAGGCAAGCTGTACGACATCGCGCTCACTGGTGCTCGCGAAGACGCGTTCCGTTCGCCAAACCAGCTGTACGAAAAACTGGCCTCCGTTGGCAGCGATGTGTCCGCGTCGAGCGTCGACTTCCGCCCCACCGACAGCCAAGGTGCCGTCTACACCATGCTGCGCACCCAACTGGACGGGCTCAAAAAGCAGTTTGGCGATCTCGTCGCCAACGATCTGGCGGCGTTTGTGGCCAAGGCGGCGAAGCTGGGGATCACCATCCCGGTGCTCTTTGACTGAGCGCCATATTGGGACGTGCTGAAACGGTATAGTGGCCGTTCCGCTGGGGTGCCTTTGACAAGGGGCGCGGAACGCGGCACTATCCCGACACTCATTCGACACGTTGTCAGGAACCACCCTGGAGCCATCATGAAGCCCGTTTTCGCGATCGTCACCGGCATTGCACTGGCCGGTGCCACCGCTGCTGCACTTCCGCACGCCAACACCGCGCGCGCTAAAACCGCCGCAGTCAGCGTGCACTGCTCGAACGGCAAAGATTCCGCATTTGTCACGCCCGCCCGCGTGCGCATTGCACTGGGTGACACCGTGACGTGGCGTATGGCCGGCAACGTCGCGTCCGATTCGATTATCATCTCGCTCAAGAACACCCAGCAAGCGTGGCCGTTTGCGGGCAGCGCACCCCGTGGCGGTGCCGTTGCCCGTGCGTCCGCCGCGCGAACCAAAGGCACCTTCTCGTACAATGTGGATCTGCGGTGCCGAGTGCCCGGCGGCGGAACGCGCGCCGTGCGCATCGACCCCGACATCATCATCGAGTAGCACACGGGAGACGAACGCGTGTCCGCGCCGGTACCACCAGTAACCGCGCTGCTCCGCGAGCCCGCGTTCAGTCCGCTCAACGCGCAGCCGGGACGCGTTGGACCATATCGTGTGCTGCAATTGCTCGCCCAGGGCGG
>JAYSVL010000044.1:0-8259 GCA_043718595.1 Gemmatimonadaceae bacterium | reverse complement strand
ACCGACGATCCGGCCGTCGATCACCAGCACCGATCCAATAGGAATGCCGCCTTCGGCCAGTCCCTGCCGTGCCTCATCGACCGCTGCGTCAAGGAACGGATCAACAGGCCGGGATTCGCGCATGGGGTGTCGTGATGATAAGGTGAAACGTGATCTCTAACGTGGTCTTCGCGGAAGATGGTGCTGCATGTTACCTGCGACAGCAAGGTGAACAGATGATGGACGTCAGGATGGACCCCTGACGCCACCCGCTCACTCGGCGCACTATTCGCAATCATGGCCACAGACAAACACCCGATCGTTCACATAGAGTACCCGGACTGGGTCTCGGACCTCGTGGACTGGTCGCGACCGTATGTCTCCGACGACGACCGCATGCGGCTCGCCATCGCTGTGTCGCGAGCCAATGTGGAACGCGGCAGTGGTGGTCCGTTTGGCGCGGCGATTTTTGAACGGGATAGTGGCAAACTTGTGTCGGTGGGGATGAACAGCGTGGTGCGCTTGAACAATTGTACGCTGCACGCCGAGATGGTGGCGTTCATGATGGCGCAGCGCCGTGTGGCATCGTTCTCGCTCAACACGCCGCACTTGGCCATCCACGAACTGTTCACCTCGTGCGAACCGTGTGCGATGTGTCTCGGCGCCACGCTCTGGAGTGGTGTGCGCCGTGTTGTGTACGGCGCTGGTCGCGCGGACGCATCGCGACTCAACTTTGAAGAAGGACCGGTGTTTCCGGCGTCGTACCAGTATCTGGAGGACCGCGGCATCGAGATCGTGCGCGATGTGCTGTCGTCCGATGCGCGTGCAGTCCTGGAGTTGTATCGCACCAACAACGGCAAGATCTACAACGGGTAACGGCAATGGGTGATCACGCATGAGTTCTGAAACCGTTCACGGTCCGTCGCTCGATCCTGCGTTTCTCGCCGAAGCGGCCGACGCGCTGCGTTCGGCGAATCTGGAATTTGCTCGACGTCATCCCGGTGACCCACCAGGACGACAGCCGGTGCACACGGTATACGGCGGTGCGCAGCTATACTCGGTGGACACTCCCGCAAAAATCGGTGCGATCGCGCGCGCTGCGCTTGCTGCATACGCGGCGACAGCTGACGCGTTCGGCGCTGCGCTTGGGATCGCGCAACACGAATCGCTGACGACGATCTTCTCGCGCGTGCAAGAGAAATTGGCGCGTGAGCCGGTGGAAGATTTTCGGGTAGACTTTGAAGACGGCTACGGCAACCGGCCCGACGCCGAAGAAGACGGTCACGCCGTCGCCGTTGGTGAAGCACTCGCGCTCGGCATTGTGCAGAACACGCTGCCGGCGTTTGTCGGCATTCGCGTCAAGACGCTGAACGAGGAGTTGCGCGCGCGAAGTGTACGCACGCTCGATCTTGTGGTGTCGACGCTGATGCGTCGCGCGGGTGCGCTGCCCGATCGATTCGTGATTACGATCCCGAAAGTGGTGATCGCCGAGCAGGTGCAATACACTGTGTCGGTGTTGCGTGGCCTTGAGCGTGCGCTCGGATTGGCTGCTGGCTCGTTGCGTTTTGAGATCATGGTGGAAACACCGCAAATCATTCTCGATCACACGGGCCGTTCGCTGTTGCCGCAGCTGGTTGAGCTGTGCGAGGGGCGATTGTCTGGTGCGCATTTTGGCACGTACGACTACACGGCGTCGCTCAACATCACGGCAGCGCACCAGCGGATGGGACACCCGGCGAACGACTTTGCGAAACATGTGATGCAAACGTCGCTCGCGGGCACGGGCGTGTGGCTGTCCGATGGCTCAACGGGCATCTTACCGGTGCCGACGCATCGTGCCGCCGCAGGTGTCGCGCTCTCAGCAGCGCAACTTGCTGAGAACAGGACCACGGTACATCGCGCATGGAAGATGCACTTTGATGATGTGCGTCATTCGCTGGTGGGCGGATTCTATCAGGGGTGGGACCTGCACCCAGCGCAACTGGTCACGCGCTACGGCGCGTTGTATTCGTTTTTTCTTGAAGGGATCGATGCAGCCGGCGCGCGGTTGCGAAATTTTGTCGACAAAGCGGCGCAAGCGACGTTGGTTGGCAATGTGTTCGACGACGCGGCGACCGGGCAGGGTCTGCTCAACTTCTTTCTGCGCGGCATCAACTCCGGCGCAATCACTGAGGCGGAAGCCTTGCGCCTCACCGGACTGACGGCCGAGGATTTCCAGGGACGTTCGTTCTTGCGGATCATGCACGCGCGCACGGGCCATGGCGCAACAGGTGCCGCGGCACGTGCGGCGTCATCGGCGACAGTGCGTTGAACACGAACATATTCGACCTGCTGGACCTGGTCGCGCGCTGGGTGCACGTGATTGCGGGCATCATGTGGGTGGGCAACTCATTGTTGTTCAATTGGCTGGACCGGACGCTGCGTCCTCCGAGTCGCGCCGGCGAAGGGCTGTCCGGTGAGAGCTGGTTGCTGCATAGCGGCGGATTCTACTTCGTAGAGAAGACGCAACTGGTCGGTCAGGCATTACCCAGTCCCCTCCACTGGTTCAAGTGGCAGGCGTATACGACGTGGCTCAGCGGCGCAGCGTTGCTGGTTGTTGTGTACTACGTCGGCGGCCGCGCCGTGATGGCGGAACCCGGTCTGTCGTCGCTGTCGCACGGAGCAGCGGTCGCGGTTGGTGCGGGCGCCGTCGTGGGTGGGTGGTTGTTGTATGAGTTCGTCCAGCGTGTCATCGCGCCGCGCATGGGCGTCCTGGCAACAGTGCTGCTGCTTGCCCTGTTTGTCACTGTCGTGTATGCACTCACGCATCTGCTGAACGGACGCGCAGCATTCATTCATGTGGGCGCGCTGCTGGCGACGATCATGGCCGGCAATGTCGCCATGACGATCATCCCGTCACAACGCTTGCTCGTGCAGTCCGTTGTCGGCAGCGGGCGAGCCGACCCCGCCATTTCGGCGCGCGCCAAGCGAGTGTCGATTCACAATAACTACTTCACGTTTCCCGTGATCGCGCTGATGACGAGTGGGCACTTTGCCTCGATCACCGCACACCGCTGGAACTGGCTGTTGTTGGTGGTGATTGTCGCAACGGGCGCTGCGGTTCGGCATCTGCTCAACATTCGGTTCACATTTCGGCAGTGGGTGCCAGCGGTTGGCGTGACGGTTGTGGTCAGTGTGGCTTGTCTGCTCGCTGCGCTATCAAGCCAATTGGCGAGTGATGGTGCGATAGTAGCAGCGAAGGACTTACCGACGAGCGTTGCCTTCGACGATGCTCGGCGCATCATTGATCGCCGATGCACTGCCTGTCACTCAGCGCAGCCCTCCGATGTAACGTTTGGCGCTGGACCGGTTGGTGTGATGTTTGACACCCCCGAGCAGATCGTCGCGCGTTTGGCGCGTATTCGGGAGCGCGCGGTGGTCACGCGCACCATGCCGCCTGGTAACAAAACGCATATTACCGATCGCGAACGTGCGTTGCTAGGCCAATGGATCGATCAGGGCGGATCGATACGCTGAGTGCGTACCGCAACGATTGCGTCGTCGCGGGCGCTTAGTCCCATGAGGTTGCGACAGGTGCATACGCGCGCAGTTGTTTGTCTGCGGTGATCAGCGTGGCGCCGTGTCCCAGCGCAGTCGCGACAATGATGCGATCAGCGGGATCCTTGTGTGCGAAGTTCACGAGGTGCACCGCTCGGGTGGCGATGCGATTGTCAACCGGAGCGAATGACAAGAAAGGCAGCGCTTCGACATGCGCGATCCACGCATTGACTTCGAGGGCAAGCTGCAGTCGCCCCGCCGCGACCAACATGGCGATCTCCCAGATACTAAAGCACGAGACGATGATGGGCGTCCGCGCTCTGACGGCCGCGTCGAGCAGCTTTCGCGCTTTCGCCCCCACGCGCTTTGGCTCCGACAGCCACCACACCAGTGCGTGCGTGTCGAGGACGATCAACGCAACACGTCCCAGTCGTCAACGCCGACGGGGTCTGTTGGGGCGTCGTACTTGAGCACCGAGTTACGCAGCACCTTGAGCGACGCCGCCGGATCCTCTCGGTAAGGCGTGACCTGGAGGACAGGCGCCCCGCGGTCGGTAATAATGATTGCCTGTCCGGTCTGCTCGATCTGCCGGAAGAGCTCAAGCGCGTGGGCCTTGAACCGAGACTTCGAGATTGAAACTGTCATATGACTATAGTATCGTGACTACGGTTGACAAGTCAATCGCAGGTCAAACCGACGCGCGGCGAGGCGGTCGGCGCGACGCGACGACGCGCTTCGGCGAGCGCGGCTGAGCAACCCGGAGCGGCGCCGCCAACCAGGGACTCGACATTCACCAGCAAACTGAAGAATATCTTCAGCAAGGTCGGACCGGGTAATCCGTGCGGCCAGGGCGATGCAGGAGCGTTTTGGTACCCCGCTCGCCGTCAGAGCGTGCGGGAAGTCACGTGGTCTGTTGACTCGCGCGTCCCATTGATGTAGCCTATATGTAGCCATAGCCGCTACAGAGGTCGTATGACGAAATCGATCACGTATCGCGACATTCGAAATACGCCGGGCAAGGTGTTCGAACGACTCGCTGCCGGCGAGCCGCTGGAACTCGTCGCTGACGGCACAACCAAGGGGTTGCTCATCCCGATTGAGAACGGTGACGCGTCTGACGCGCTTGATGCGTGGCGTCGAGGTCGTGCGTTACTGGCGTTGTCACGACTGCAGGCGGCGGCGCGGCGGCGCGGCGTTGCAGCACTCTCGCTCAATGAGGTCAGCCGTGAGGTCAAATCCGTTCGACGCGCGCGTCGTGCCCAGGAACGTGAGACGTAGACATCGCCGACCAGGGAGCTGGAGCGCACCGCACAATGCGCATTGTCCTTGACACCAACGTGCTTGTCTCTGCCATGCTCACAGGAGGCGGTACGGCCGACATGGCATTGCAGTTGGTGCTGCAACGCGAGGTCGTGCTCCTCGCCGATTCTCGCATCCTCGCTGAGTACGATCTGGTGACGGCGCGGCCGCGATTTGGCTTCGATGCGATCGAGCGCTTGATATTACTTGACACACTGCGTGAGATCGCCGAACCTGTGATCGCACGCCCAATGCGACTTACACTTCCGGATCCTGACGACCGGGTGTTTGTCGAGGTGGCAGTCGCAGGACAAGCGGACGCCATCGTCACAGGCAATACCAAGGACTTCGTGCCGACGCGCGGCTCGCTCGCCGTGTCCATTCTTTCGCCGCGGCAGTTCGTCGATCGATTGCGACGCTGACAGAAATTCGTCGTGGTCCGCTACTGGATCGTGGATCAACCTCGATCGACTGCATGAACACTGCGGCACCGATGTGATCGAGGCCGTGCTCGCGCAACACGGATAACACGGAGGAGTTTGAGGGCGACCTGGCGCTTGTGCTTGAGATCCTCGGCCAGGTAGACGGTGGCCATCCCGCCTGGCCGAGTTCCCGCTTGATCCGGTAGCGGCCCGAGAGGGCGGCGGTGAGCGCCGCGATCACTTCATCTATCGAGGGACGGACTTTACGAAGCCAAGGGCGACACCGCGAAAGCCGTCACTACGCTTTACGCATCCTTCACGCGGTGTTGTAGCGCGCTAGATCCGACCGGCTTCCAACTCATCGAGAAAAGTGCGAACCGGCATCGCTTCAATGCCATCTTCTGTCCGATACGGACGCTCGCCCTGAAACACCACCACACGTCGACGCAGTCCTTTCAGCTCGGCGATAGCCTTGAGCCCCTTGAAGTCGCGCGACGTCAGCGTGTACTTCGCCTTCACTTCAATCGCGACGAATTCGCTACCGCGCTGGATAAGAAAATCCACTTCGGCGTCGGTGCTCGCCCAGTAGTACAATTCGTCCCAGCGAAGCCCCGGGGCGCTCCCTGATTCGCCGTAGGCCTTGAGCAAAAGGGCAATCCAGCCTTCGAACAACGCACCGCGCTCCACATCCGTGGGCGCATGGAATTCGCGACGGACAGCGCGCACCACACCGGAATCGACCCAGTACAATTTGGGGTGCTTGCGTTCTTTCACACGCAGCTTGCCGTCATACGCCGGCAACTGCCACGTGAGATAGGTGTCGGCAAGTATCTCCAGGTACCCAGCGACAGTAGCGCGCGCCACGCCCGCGTCACGCGCCAAGCTGGCGACGTTCAACGTTTGTCCGTGAAAGAGTGCGGCGATGGGAAGAAAGCGCGCGAATCCCGGAAGATTTCGGACCAGCGCTTCCGCTTGAATTTCTTCCTTCAGATACAACTGCACGTAGGCTTCGAGGCTGTCGGCCCGTTGCGTTCCGCGCCAGTTCACGGGAAGACTGCCAAAGCGCAGCACGTCATCCAGGACAAAGTCTGCGCCGAGTTCTGCGGGCAGGAACGGATACATCACGCGTCGCAGCGCACGTCCGGCCAGCAGATTGGTGCCAGCGGCCTTGAGCTTTCGGGAACTCGAACCCAGCAACACGAACCGCAGGTTGCGGCTTTCAATGAACCGATGCACCTCGTTCAACAGCGCGGGCAGTCGCTGGACCTCGTCCAACACCACCGTCTGCCCGGGAGGGATCTGCAAGAGCTCGCGGCCGAAGAGCTTTGCATCGCGCAGATAGGACTGGAACAGGCCCTCGTCAAGCAGGTCGAAATGATGGGCATCGGGAAAGACGGCCCGAGCCCATGTGCTCTTGCCGACGCCTCTCATGCCAAAGAGGAAGAAGCTCTGCTCTGGGGGGCGGAGGAGCCGTTTGTAGGGCAAATGTGCTATCATATGATCATATTTACCGGAAATATGACGGCATGTCAAGCGAATTGATCTGCTGACTGTACTTCAGCGGACTGGTTGTACGCTCTCGACATTGTGTGAACTGAGCGACCAGGTGATTCGCGCTCCAGCGACGTCGTCCCGCAACTTCCTCGCCGACATCTGCGCACGGACTCGACGTGTCGACCTACGAGCTCGCGCGCGTGCTCCCGCCGGCACGCGACCGCTTCGGGGTCTGCTTCGCGAGCTTGGGACGACCGCAGAATTGCGCTTCGTACTGGCCGAGTTGCACGAGTTGGCTGTGTCCCCAGTCCCTTTCAAGCGACGCAACCTGTTCGTCGATGCCACGCTTGGCGATCGCGTCTGATGCGCAGTACGGCCAGGCTCACCGCGGCGGACATGCGGCGGCTGTTTGGAACGGTGGCTGATCAGGCCGCGCCCGTAGGCGTCGACGTCGACCAGCGCCAGCCGGCGGAAGGGCGCGCGGATCCAAGTCCTCGACGGTCATCTGGTCTTGGTCAACTTCCCCGATACGTTGAGTAGCCGAATGGATTGAGTAAGAGAGGCACATGGTAGTGTGCAGCGTCGCCAACAACGAAGACGACATTAACCTCGGGATAGAACGCGTCACGCGCAGACGCTGCAAAGTACGCTGCGGTTTCGAAGCGCATGCGATATGTGCCAGGCACTACGGGTGTGGCAGCGACGTTGCGCACGCGACCGTCGGTATCGGAGATGCCAGACCCAATCGTAACGTCGTCGTTTAGGCGAGACAGTGTGACTGTGATTCCCGCGGCGGGCGCGCCGAGTGCGGTGTCGAGAATGTGGGTGCTGATGGTGCTCATGCGGACAGTGGTGTTGGGGGTGTCGCAACAAGCCGCTCAAGCCGCAAGCGTGTGATTTTTCGCTGCTCTTCGGCGGCAATCGGCAGTTCGGCGGTCGGCGTGTTGGTGAGTCGGGCGCGTGTGATGTCGAGAAGTTCGGCAGCGGTTTTGCCTGCCGCGCAGATGATGCAGATGTAACCGAAACGCGCCTCGTATGCCTCGTTGGCGGCGGCGAGCGCTGCACGAGTGTCTAAGTCTGCGTCTGAAATGCGCGACTGTTCGGCAACCGACCAATCACGCGACATCGTCGTCGCGTCAGCCAACGCGCGCTGTTCACCGAGACGCGGATGGTGCGCGAATGCTTCGAGCCAATCTTCGTGTGTGAGCGACCACCAGACATTGTCCGCGGCGTCAAGCAGTGTGTTGAGCGTCCGATGCGGACGATGCACGAGCATGGCCTGCACCCAGGCGCTCGCACCGCAGCACGATCGCAGAAGCGGCGCCGCACGATCTGCGGACATGTGGTCGAGTTCCGCGATTGTCATGTCAGCAACGTTTCAGCGCGCCGCGAGCCGTCCGAACACGCGCAGCCGAGCGACGCCCCCGTCGGGGAAAATATTGAGGCGGACGTGCGTGGCGGTCTGTCGTGTGATCTCGTTGGTCCAGCGAAAGCGTGCGTGCGGTTGCAGCGGCGTGTTCGGAAGGAG
>JAYSVL010000430.1:0-13749 GCA_043718595.1 Gemmatimonadaceae bacterium | reverse complement strand
ATGCCTTGCGCGAACGTTGTCGGCGGTGGCGTGGTCGACACCGTGACCGTCGCGCTGGCCGATGTTGTGCCGCCGCTCCCGGTGCAGGTGAGCGAATAGGTGGACGTCGTGGTTGGTGCGACGGTTGTACTGCCAGATGTCGCCTTCGCCCCACTCCAAGCGCCAGACGCCGTACACGACGTTGCACTTGTCGCGCTCCAGCTCAGCACCGAGGATTGACCGACACCAATACTCGACGGACTTGCCGTTATGGACACGACTGGCGGCGTGATCGGCGCCGTGAGTGACGCATCGTCGATCGTCAGCGAGCCGGCTTTGTCAATCATGTGAAACACGGCAATCTTCGTCACGCCAGTCGGGATGACGACGGTCCCGGTGAACTGCCGCCACGCGTTGCCCGAGGATGCAACGTTGGCGATCCAGCCGTAACTGATCGCGCCACTGGTGCTCGTGTACTCGATATCGACCAGTGTCGCGGCAGTCGACTTGTACGATTCGGTAAACGTGTACGTGACACCGGGCGTCACCGCGACTGCATTGTGCTGGAAGCGTGCGCCACCCGTGGAATTCTGCGAGTAGCTGATGCGCGCCGCGCGAGAAGAGCCGTTGCCGTTCACCGGATACGTGAACGTTGGCGTTGGTGAACCCCAGTAAATCCGGGTCCAGTTGGCGGGGTCGCCTCCGGTTCCTGTAGTCTCGAGCGATGGATTGGCAATCAGGTTCGGACCTTGTGTGACAGCGAATCTGGGTGCGGCCGGTGTTGCGGTAATGGGTTGCGTTAGTGGAACAGCTGCATCGTCACAGCCGATGAGCAACAGGGCACAGGCCACAGCTGTTGCCGCCAAGCGCGTCGTCGCGAATTGCGCGGTCATGCATACCTCAGATGTCGACTTGCGTAAATTGAAAACGTCAGCGTTCGCGGGGAGTGCGCGTGCTGCTCGGGTTGCGCAATTACACCTCCTTCTCGACGTCTAGCAAGCGCTGCCATTTGCGTCGCTTACTCCTTTGCATTTTGCCGTGGCGCACACGCCTCACAATCATTGCTGAGTTCGTAGGCGGATCGCACTCGAGGGCCAACTGCAACAGCATTGACGCCGAGGTCAGCAGAGGTCCGCGGAGTTCGCGGAGGACTTCTTTTCTTGTTATCCTCTGCGCACTCTGCGGACCTTTGCTCGACCTCTGCGTCAAATGCTGTTCGCTGCTACGGTGCGCTGCCTGTGCGAATCGTTAGCCAGCGTTTGGCATACGCTGTGGGTACGACGCGTCGCGACACGGTCGATACGCGCGCGCCGTTCGCGAGGGTTGTCACTTCCACGTCGACAGCAGCCATGGTGCGGAGCCCGATGTGCACCGGCATGTCGCTCTGCGCGTCGTACCCGGAGCCGGCATCAACCCAGCGCGTCGCCAGCAGCGTGCGCGTGCCCGCCACATACACGCGCACCTCGGCGCCGGCCTGTGTGGCGCGTCCGCGGGCGTCCAGCACACGCACCTGCAGTGACCTTCGCGCGACAAGTGGCGTGAGTGTGTTGCGCCACACGGCGTGTGTCGCATCAGCACGTGAACCGGCGAGCGCCAGATCGAGCGCACCATCACCATCGACGTCAGCCCATTGCACACCGTGACTCGCATTGAGTGCGAGCAGGTTTGGCGGTATGACATCGGTAAACGACGTCGCGGTGCGCGTGAGCAGATAGTCGCGAAAACTCTCCATCGCTGACACGGTGCCGTTGACGTACATGTCGACCAGTCCATCGTGATCGATGTCGGCGAGTGCGCACGTATCATAGTGTCCGTTAATCGCCACACCCCACGCTTGACTCACATCGCGAAATGTCCCGTCGCGTGCGCCGAGGAAGAGTCCGTTCGGACCGTAGTTGGCGGTGATGAGATCGGCGACGCCATCGTTGTTCACGTCGGCGATACACGGACGGACCGTGCCTTGCGTTGCCAAACCTTGCGTGCGTCCGCCCCACGAAAGACCAACACTTTCCGCAATATCGCTGAAGCGTCCGCTCTCGTTCCGAAAGAACCCGTTCGCGTCGCCGTCCTGATTAGCGACGTAGAGATCGAGATCACCGTCTTGCTCGTAGTCAAACCACACGGCGCCGACACTGCGACGTTTGTCGGCCAATCCAAGTTCTGCGGCAACGTCGGCAAAGGCACCATTGGTGTTGCGAAACATCATGTTGGCGCGATCGCGAAAGGCGACAAAGAGATCGAGATCGCCATCGCCGTCGATATCAATGAGTGCAGGTTGACGTACGGCGCCGGTTTCTACGGTGAGTCCGCTCGCCGCAGTGATATCGGTGAAGTGGCCGCCGTCGTTGCGGTAGAGTTTGAGCACCGGACCAGCACCGGGTGTAAAGCCCACGAGTAAGTCGGGGTCGCCGTCTGCATCAACGTCGCTCCACGCGGCCGCACGTGTGGCCCGCGCGTCCGCAACACCGGCCACTGCAGCGATGTCCTTGAATTGTCCGCCAGTGTTTTCGTACAACCGGTTGGGCGTGCCGTTGAAGCCGACGAACAAGTCGAGGTCGCCGTCGTTGTCGATATCAGCAAACGCATTGGTGAGCGCGCCACCGGCGGCGAAGAGCGCCGGCTGGATCGCATCGAAGCGCGGCCTGGGCCTTTGCGCGGCGAGTGCGTAGGGCGCGCCGATGGCGAGCGCGCTGAACCACAACACCGTCTGCTGGAGAGAGATCGTCATGCAGTGATGATACGACCTCGGGCGACGATGCGCACTGGCGGGCATCTGCTCGCGAACGATGCCGCGGTCGTGGAAGTGGCTGCTGCAGCGAGGCCGCTGTGAGATTTTCGCGCTTGAAGCGCTCCACCCTCAACCCAGCGCGCAACTCCGGGCGCAACAATTTCACCACAACGCGCCGGTCGAGCCGCTTGTCGTATGCGACAAACACCAACGACATTCCGCCACCACCGAACTCTCGCTCAATGACGAAGTCGTCGCCCAGGTGGCGCTATGCGAGGTCCTGCAGTGTGGTCATCGGCATCGAAGATACCTATTCGACACCGCAAACCTGCAAGATCGTTTGGCCCGTGCGTCTCCCGTCGTTCGAACGAGCACCTCGCCTTGCTGCGGCGCCCTTACGGCACGCCAGCACCATACACAATCGCGGTTCGCACGACGAGACCTTCTGTTGTACTGGTCGCAGTCCCCGCGCTATACGCGATGGCCGTGTATTGCGTCTGCACACCGCCGCGCAGTCCCCAATTCACGTCGAAGCCGGCAACGGTACTCAAATCCGGCACCTCGACATCGAACGTGCTGCCGCTGCCCAGATATCCTCGGCTTGCCTGCACAGTCCATGTACGCGACGCACCAGTCGCGCTCTGCGCAAAGATGGCATAGAGCTGGTCGCCGTACTCCGTTTGCCACGTGCCCGACGCGCGAAGTCGCGCATACGGCACGGTGGTGACTGTCACGAACGCCGGAATGTTGAGCGATGGGCCGAGCGTCAGCGACCGACTGGCGAGGTCGCGATTGAACTGCGAGACAGTGCGCGTCTCCACCGGCGTGTTGCCGATGATGGTGGTCGACGACGCCTGCACGACATGGAAGTCGCCATTGAGGGTGAGTGAACCGGGCAGACCGTACACCGTGTATGGCGACGTACCGCCGGACAGCGCACCAAATGTGAATCCGCTAAACGAACCGTTGGCTGTGAGCAGACTCGTGGTCACAGCAACGGTGCCCGAGCCGCCATTGGCCAGTGTGACCGTCGCGATAGCCGGAGCGAAGCTCTCACTGCCGCCGAAGTCGAGCAACGGAATGGCGCTCCCCGCCGCATAGTTGACGCCTCGACGCACGATGGCGCGATCGGGGATGATCTGGAACGTATTGCCGACAAACGAGCTGCTGGTGCGGAACGCGAGCAAGTCGGTGGTGCCATCAGCAACGCCCGTCAGGTTGAACGTGCTCAAGCCCACGGATGTCTGTGTATAGGCGTTACCGACGCTGATTTGTCCCGTTTGCCCGATGGCGAGCCCTGCAAAGGTTCCACTCAGTGATTTCCGCGCCGGATTCGTTGTGCACTGCGCCGCGCCGAGTCGTGTCAACTCGGCCGCGGTGCCAAACTGCACGTACACCTCGCCCGCAATGCCAGCGCCGGTTTCTGCCCACGCCACGCCGCCGACGCTCGTGATGTCAAAGCTGAACGTGTTGTTCGCGTTTGGCGTGACACGCGTCCATGCGCCCGTCGTGCCGTTGCGGAACGCGAACCAGATCGGCAAGTCGGCCGTGTTACAGAATTGCCACGCGACACTGCCACCCCCTGTCGCAACGGTGACGTTGCCCGACACGTTCGTGGTGACATTGGCGAGCCCCGCGGCAGTGCCGGTGACAGTCGCCGTAAGCGCTCCCGTTGTCGCGTTGCCCGCCGCCGACAACGTAACGGTGGACGAGGTGCCAGTGACGGCCGCTGGATTGAATGCCGCAGTGACACCGTTCGGCAAGCCTGTAATCGCGAGATTCACCGCGCCCACAAAACCGCCGCTGCGCACGAGCGTGATCGTGCTCGTTGCCGATGCGCCTTGCTGCACCGTGACCGCGGTGGCCGTCATCGTGTAGCTCGGCGCGGCCGTGATGCTGAGTGCAACGGTCGCGGTTTGCGACGTCACACCTGTCCCTGACGCCGTCACCGTGATTGTTGCGTTGCCTACCGCCGCCGTGTTTACACTCGTCAGGGTGAGTGTGCTGGCGAGCGTCGCGCCGGTCAGCGGTGCTGGACTGAACGCTGCCGTCACTCCTGCTGGAAGTCCTGTTGCGGCGAGCGCCACGTCTGCCGCGAAGCCGCCGAGGCGTGTGATGGTGACCACTGTGGTGACTGCACTGCCCGCCGCGACAGTTACGGTTGATGGCGCTGCGGCAATGGTAATGGCCGGCGCCGGCGTAACTGTCACGGCGAGTATGGTCGTTTGCGCGGTAACGCCCGTGCCGGTGCCGCGCACGGTCAGGTTATAGGCGCCGGGTGCGGTTTGTGCTGTGGTCGTGAGCGTGAGTGTGCTGCTCGTTGCCGCCGCGGCGATTGGCGTTGGTGCAAACGCGCCGGTGACACCGGTGGGCGCCCCTTCAAGTGCGAGTGTCACGTCGCCGCTGAACCCGCCGCTCCGACTGATAGCGATTGATGTCGTTCCGCTCTGGCCAGCAACGACACTGAGCGCGGCTGGCGTCGCTGTCATGGAGAATGCCGGTATCGCGGCGGCGGTCACGGTGAGTGCAACCGTCGCGGTTTGCGCTGACACACCGCTGCCTGCAGCGGTAATGGTGATGCTCGCTGCGCCAACCGCCGCATTTGCTGCGGCAACGAGCGACAACGTACTCGTCGTCGTTCCAGCCGCGATGCTGGTCGGTGCGAATGTCGCCGTGACACCGGTGGGCATGCCGGTGGCGGTGAGTGTCACGGCATCGGTGAAGCCGTTCGTGCGGGTGATTGTGATGGGCACTGTGGCGGTCGCCCCCTGCACAATCGACGCCGTTGTGGTCCCGGCAGCGAGTGTGATTGCCGGCGCGGGTACAGTGAGCGTGTATGTGGCCGTTGCTGCGGTCACGCCCGACCCGGCAGCGCGCACGGTGATCGTGCTTACGCCCGGCGTAGTCGCTGCGCCAACCGTGAACACGACACTCGCGCTCGACTCCGTGCCGCTCAGCTGCGTCGGCGTGAACGCGGCGGTGACGCCGGTCGGTAGTCCGTCTGCCGAGAGTGCGACCGTACCCGTGTACCCGCCAACGCGGGTCAGTGTGAGCGTGCTGGTGCCCGTACTGCCGCGTATCACCGTGCCCGCTGACGACGACAACTGCAACGTGACGCTCTGCGGCGTGACTGGCGTGTCCGAGCCGCCACATGCAGCGAGTGCGAGAGTGATTAATACGAAGTGAACAAGCGATGACCAGCGGCGCATTGGAATCCTCACGAGAGCAGGGAACTTTCGGTACATGCAATAGGATGGGCGAGGGCGACGCCGTCAACTCGTCCAAAAGTGGTATGCGCTGCCGACTCCCTCATGCCGTGCGTGCGACACGACACAAAACTTTCTCGCGCGATCTCTCGCGTGTGGCTGCCATGTCGCTGACCAGTTCGCCACACCGTATCACGCTGATTCGTCGCATCGGAGCGTCGTGTCATAACGGCCACCGTCACAGGGAGATGGCGCAGCCGACGGCGTGCTGCTCCTCAGGTCGTGTGCGCCACAACGCGTCCCCGCACGGCGTGCGCACGCGCCGTACATGTGATCGCCCCGGTTGCGTCCGTGGTCAACTCAGCGCGCAGGCGCGACGTAAGCTGCTTGACATCGTCGGCTGACATCGCGGCGAGCAGGGCACCAACGCTCGGCCCGTCGAGTACTGTCGTCCAGTAGTCATCGAAATCGACAAACGTTCGCTGCACCGTGATCACCTGTGTGTCGATCGCGTCCAGTCCGGCATTGCGCCACAACTCTTGCAACACGTCAAGGCGCGACGCTTCCGGACTCGGCGTTTGCGGCACATCCACGCCGCTCGCATGCATGGCTCGGAACAGCGCGTCGTACGGAAATCCGCCACCGTCCATGTCCCATGCATACACAGCGACCACGCCACCAGGGCGTACCACGCGTACCATTTCCGACACGCCCGTTGCCGGATTGGGCACAAAGAAAATCACCAACGGCATGACCGCCGCGTCGAGCGTGTCGGCGGGGTACGGGAGCGCCATCGCGTCGCCTAATCGCAAATGTGCGTTGCGCAATGCCGGTCGGGCACGCGCGTAGGTGAGCTGCGCATCTGACGGATCAATGCCGTGCAGCGAGCTCGGCGCGTATCGATTTGCAAGCATTTCCGTGAACGCGCCATTGCCACATCCAATGTCAAGCCACCGCCAGCCTGTGTCTGGCGCGAGCCAGTTGAGGAAGTCGTCGCCAGCGAGTTGGCTCCACGCGCCCATATAGCGCTCGTATCGCGCACCGTCGGTGAACTGAATCTGACTGGATGTCACCGGACTCGGTTGTGTGCCTTTAGCATGTGATTAGTCAGCTGCATCGAATCGCGACACCATGCGGGCTGGCGCCACCTGTCGCCATGCTTCCGTGAGCAGCTGTTGCAGTTCCGGAAGTAGCTGTTGCAGTTGGTGAGCGGCTTTGTGCGCGGAGCCATAGAACGCAAGGTGCTGTTCGCACCCAGTCGCGGCAAGACCACACTAGCACGTCCGAATGCGGCGCGCACCGCGAACCGCACGCGCGTAGCATCCGCGCTTCACACACATGGAGCATTGATGCGCCGTATCGCGTTTCTCAGTTGTGCGCTCACCCTCATCGTTGGCTGCCGACCAGCCGCCCCGTCGGCCGCGTCCGCCACCGCGGCGTCTCGTGACGTTGGCAAAATCCCCATCACCACACCATCGGACAGCGCGCGCGCCCTATTGCTGCGCGGTCGCACCCTGAATGAGAGTCTCAAGCCACACGAGGCGTACGCGCTCTTTCAGCAGGCGGTGGCGATCGATACCACCTTTGCGTTTGGCGAGTATAGCCTTGCCGCGACGGCGCCGACGGCACGCGATGCCACCGAGCATTTGCAACGCGCACTACGTCTCGCTGATCACGCGTCGGCCGGTGAACAGTTGCTGGTGCGCTCACTGCAGGCGCGAAAGCAGGGCCGTCCTGATCGCGCACGACAGCTCGCGGACTCGCTTGTTGCGCTCTATCCGAACGATGAGCGCGCACACTGGACTCGGGGCAACGCCTGCTCCGCGCAACAACAGTATGAGTGTGCAATCGCCGAGTTTCGCGCTGCGATCGCCATCAGTCCCACCTACTCCCTCGCCTACAATCAGCTGGGTTACGTGTATCGCTCGGCCGGCCGGCTGCCGGAAGCGGAGACGGCGTTCCAGCAGTACATCGCGCTCGTACCGAACGACACCAATCCGTACGACTCATACGCCGAGTTGTTGATGGCTGCCGGTCGCTTCGACGAGAGCATCGCGCAGTATCGCAAAGCACTGCGATCGATCCGCACTTTACTGGGGCATTTACCGGCATCGCGGCGAACGAGATGTATGCTGGCCGGTACGAGCAATCAGTCGCCGAATCCGAGCGATACTTTCGTGTCGCGCGCGACGATCGGGAGCGGCGGAGCGCGCTGCTCAACCTGACGATGACTTACGTCGATCAGGGCGCCACGGATCGTGCGCTCGGCGCGTTGGAGCGCGCGTATGCGATTGCGCGCGCGGCCGGTGACACGGTGAACATGTCGGCCGACGGTTTGCTCGTGGCTGATGTGTTGCTTGAGGCGGGTCGCGTCGACCGCGCACGCGATCGATTCACGCGGGCGCACCAACTACTGGCCGCATCGGGTGCGGACGATGCGCTCAAACTGGACGACGCGCTCGCGGCGCACTACGACATGGCGCGAGTCGCGCTGGCGACGGGCGATGTCGCGTCGGCGCGTGTCGACGCGGTTGCGTACTTCACCGGCGCGACAGCACGTCGCAACGACGCGCGTATTCGACAGGCACATGAACTCAACGGTCTCGTCGCACGGATCGCGAAACGTGCGAACGAGAGTCTCGCCGAACTGGCGCAGGCCGATCAGCAGAATCCAGCGGTGTGGTACGCGATATCACGCGCGCATGTCGCACGCAGCGATGTGCGCAAAGCCAAGGAATGCGCCGATCGGGCAGAACACATGAACATCCTGCCGACGTTGCCGTACGTCTTTACTCGCGCATCGCTCGCCGCCACTCGGTCGGTGACATCTGGAAGCGCTCGCGGAACGCGGCGTTAAAGCGGCGCAAGCTTTGAAAGCCGCTCGCGTACGCGACATGCGTGATCGACAGACGCGCATCAGCAAGCAATGTCGTTGCCGCACGCAGTCGGTGCGCTATCGCCAGGCGAAACGGTGACGCGCCAATTTCACGCGCAAACGCTCTGCGCAGATGTCGGTCGCTCATGCCGAGTGTCTGGGCGAGCGCTTGCACCGACTGTCCGTTCAGTGCGCCGTCGGTGATGTGTGCGACGGCGTGTTGGGCGAGTCGTGGCACCGCGTCGAGCGGCGACTCGCCGTGGCCGAGTTCCGGTCGGCAGCGTTTGCACGCACGAAAGCCTGACGCTTCGGCGGCCGCCCGTGTGTCAAAGAAGCGACGGTTCTTGGGGCGGGCGAGACGCGAAGGGCAAGTGGGACGACAATAGATGCGCGTCGTGACTATCGCGACGAAGAAGACGCCGTCAAACGATGCATCGCGTGAGTTGACGGCCTGATGCCAGACGTCGTGTGCGTTAGTGCTCATCGTTCAAATGTACGGGCGCTTGTTGTGCTCGCACGTCAGAATCGGACGTCGACATCGGACTCTCGTTCAAGCGGTGGTGCGCATCGCCAGCACCAAGCGCGCGGCCCGCGCGTCGCGCAAGAAGCAACGTCCCCGCTGCCGACACGCCACCCATGAGCACGAGAATGGTCAGGTTCGCGATCGCGTCGGGCGTGGACCACCGTCTGCCGCCGTTGACAGCGAGAAAGCCAAAGTATAGCAGCCCGCCGCCAATCCCGATCGCCGTCACTTTGGGCAGCGAGAGTTTCTCGAACGTTTTGGCGCGTGCAATAATCGCCAGTGCAGCGGAGAACAGTACACCGATAATGAAGGCCACTACCGAGAGTCGCACGACACTTTGCACCAGGTCGATCGCGGTGAGTTTGCCCACCACTGTTGCGATCAGTCCGACGACCGTTCCAACTGCACCCACGCCAACAGCAAACGTCAGCCCAGTGCCAGCCATCGCGCGCGCAACCCGTTGCCAGCGCGACATGCGTCGCCTATGCCTGATGCGTGTTGCGCACGACCGCAGCTTCAACCTTCTTACCAAACATACAGGGCATCACTGACTCCGAAGCAGAGGTCTTGCACGCTCCCCCGTAAATAGTATCACGCACCCCGCGGCTTGCAGCAATGCACCCGGGCGAGTTCAAACTTCGCGCTCATCCTGAACCAGGAGTGGCGATGACGGCACATGCAGTGACGACCAAGCATGCGGTGGTGATTGCGGGCGCTGGCCCGACGAGATTGATGTTGGCTGGTGAGTTGGCACTGGCGGGAGTCGGCGTCGCGATCGTCGAGCGACGCAGGCACTCGTCGGCTCTCGCGCCGACGGCCTCTCTGCGCGCACACTTGAAGTGTTTGACCATCGCGGCATTGTTGATCGCTTTCTCGTCGAAGGACAGAAGGCGCAAGTCGCAGGATTTGCCGTCACTCGTCTGAATTGGAGTGACTTCCCACTCGGCACAACTACGGTTTAGCACACGCAGGTGGGACTTGTTGACGCGCTTAGCGTGTGGTTCTGACCTCCAGGGGCGAGCAACACACGGCGCGCAACCGTGTAGTTATGCGTTCACCGCCAACGGTCACGATCGGAGCTTCGGCGGGATGCATCTTTGATGGACGTCATGCAGTTTCGCGCGCGTGGGACTTTCTCATCTAACGTCAACGTGGCGAGACGGTCACCTACATCGCGTTCAAGGTGGCTGCACCAAAGAGTTGACCCGCAATTCGCACTCTTCCTTGCCGTCGAATGCCCGCCCGTGCGGCAATCAGGCGTCGGGTGACAGGTACTCGAACATCGCTCCAGCGACGTCGCATCTTTCGAAGTCGCTATGTGTTGTCGTTACGAGATTCAGAACGCTGAACGGCGCTCTCCCACTCCCGTCGCCCTTGAGCGTCATCCCAAATCACGTGGCGCGGGAACTGACTGCTTCCTACCCACGCGACCTCTGGCGTCTCGCTGCCAGAGCGCAAAAACCAGTCAACGACTGTTTCCGCCATCTGTTCCGGGATGAACAATTCCGGTGGCCAATGTTCAAGTGCCAGACCGCCAAGTTCCATCTCGACGGTGGCCTCTGAGAACTCGCGCGATGTCACAGCAAAATTGCTCAGCGACTGTTCGTGCTCGAACACTTGGACGACATACCCACGCTCACCGTGACAACTGATGTTGAGGCTCGGCGTGTCCGCTCCGTTCGCAGGACGAATGACCGCTTCGCGCAACGCGTCCTCTCGACGAAGTGCGGCGAGCACGTCGCGTGCGCGAGGAGAGGTTTGTTCAAGCCATCCATCGCCGACGAACGCACAGAAGACGAACGGCGCAGGCGCTTCTCTGCGCGTTCGCAGCGGGGGCGTGTTGAACTCGGTTGGGTCTAGGCTGCAGCCTTCGAGGTCATATTCATCAAACGCCATCTCGGCGACGGCGTACGGTGGCCCGTTATACCAACTCGGGTCGCGCGCGTTGAGCTGAATAGCGACAATGACACGCGTACCAATGTCGGTGCACCGCCATCGGCCCGATCCCGTGAAAAACTCAGTGCCTATGACGAAGTCTTGGTGACGCATGGAAGTATGTGGTCATAGTTGTGTTGTCGCCTCACTACGCATCGTCACTCGGTCGAACGGCAGCGGCGCGTTCCTCGACGTCGTGCAGTGTTGCATCGCGCTCGGCTGGTGATCCGAAAAAACCGAGTTCCCAAAAGATGGCATGCAGGAACTCGCCGAACGTAATCGTTATTTGTGTGTCGAACACCACCGCATCTGCGTCAGGCTGTTGTGTACGAAACACCACGGCGGGGTCGTATTTGAGCGTCAGATGTAATAGCTGCGACACTGGTGTGAAATCGAGCGCAAGCGCGCCAGCGTAGTGCTGCGGATCAATGTCCGGATGTGCCGTGAAGTATCCGTCGTATGGTTCTGGCCACTTGCCGTAGCCGCTGAAGTCGCGATGCAAGCGGTATGGCGGCGTCCAGCGGCCGTGGATGACCGGTGTGCGTAAGCGACGCAGCAGTGGTTGCGACGTGATCGGATCGTCCGCTGTCGCGTCAATGATCTTGAGCGGCTGCGGCTCGCCGGTGAGCGCCGCCAGTCCTGCAGATATTTGATCGTGCTCCTCGGCCTCGTCGTCGTCCATCCAGTTGAGATTCTTATCAGGCTGTAATGGATCCGGTTCGTAGCGTTGTAGGTCGGCGATGTTGTGCACCTGCACGAACTCAAGTGGCGCGTGGTCCTGCTCCGGTGGTGGGCTATCAGCTTCGGCGAGAAATGCGAGGACGTCGCACTCGAGCAGTGGCGACAGCACATCGATGTCGTGAACGCCTCGGAGCAGCGACACGAGATCACCGAACGTGTAGTCGGCGTCGATGTCTCCCAGTGTGGTATGCCAATAGCGCAACAGCGTTGACGCGCTGTCGGGGCGAATTGGCACGGCTCCCAGTTCGTCGTCGTGGTGTTGCGCATCGACGATACCTGCTCTGACTAATCGCACTGTTGGTGTCCATGCTGGCGCATAGCCGAGCGTAATGTGGAGGCAACGCCGAGTCAACTCGGCGTGTCGTAACCGCAATGTTGTCCAATCTGTCGGCCTACAGTATTACCAATCTTCGCCACGAGGAGCGGTGCGCGTGCTTCGCGCAAGGCATACATTACTTTCGGAAAATCACACGGCTCGGCACTCGCGCCGAAGTAGTATTTCCCGTCTTTCGACATGGTCCATGGATTGCTCAGCTCTCGGGTGTGCGGGAGCACATCCGCACAGGCATTCTCGGTGAGCGTCTGGTGAATGCGTCGACGCTCCCGACGATGATTCTTCCGCTTCTCCAGTTTTTCTGAGTCGGCGAGTGTTATGCCGCCAATCGGCGTGTGTTTACGAGAGCGTGCCATAGTGCGTGGGTTTCACGGAGTCTCTGCGACAGCGAGTCAAGTTGCCGTCTCCTCGTGTCGTTGTTTACTGGTGAGGAAGCTACGCCGAAGTCAGTGCGTGGAGAGCAGCCCGGATGGCTTCACTTCGTTCACGCAGTGCGTTGCAGCCAAAGTTCTCGCTCTGTAGCGCGCGATCAATTGCTGCGTCGACACCATCCTCCTCGATGAGTTCAGCGAGTCGCATCATCACGTACGCGTCCGCCACATCTTGCTGTAGACTCACGCCGCTTGGTTGTGCCTCTGAGTCTTCGGCGGATCGCGCCGACTCTTGCGCATCGAGCCCCCATCCCGATTCTTGCCAGTAGTCCTCGCCGTCCGCAGCCCAGAAGTGGACGCGCTTGTCATCGGCCCAGATGTATACTGCTCCTCGCATGTAGGACATGTTCTCTCCGCGGTTCGATCACTGCGCGTTTGCGCTGAAGCTCATGTTCCGTTTGCGCGGCGCACATTGGCGATGGCCTTTGTTATGTCCGACGGTTTCATGCCCGAACGCTTGGCTGCCGCACGCGCTAGCTGAACAATGTGAGCGAACTCTGAGCGCAACGGCGTCTCCGGACCGGGTTCGCCGTTCGATCGGGCCTGCTCAGACTTTCTGGCGTTGTGTGCCAAGCGGTTGCCGTTTGTGTTAGGGATGATCAGAGTCGCGCCACTGGAGTCGTCGTTCTTGCAGTGAGCGCTCGTTGAACCAGCGTCGTGGATTTCCGCACATTGAACACGAGCATGGTTGGCGGGCGTGAGACAGTTTGCCGAGCTGCCGAGCGTGCCCGCGAGCGTAGCCACCATAGTAGTCGGCTACCAGCCGTTTGATTCGCGTTTCATGATGACGTCGAATAGCGCGCTTTGACATGACCACGTGCGAGTTGTCGAGAGTGCAGTCGTATCGCTTCGCCGATCTCCCAGCTGCTCTTCACGCGACGCGGGCGACTTCCTGTGCTTCGTAGCATAGCCGAGCGTAATGTCTCGGCGAGGCCGAGTCAACTCGGCGTGTGTTCGGCTTGTTATGCGCTCGCGCGGTGATCGCGCACACGCCCGC